>DASYAQ010000042.1:0-3388 GCA_036501225.1 Caulobacteraceae bacterium
CGGTTCGTCTCGATGCGCGGCCTGTCGCTGTCGGGCAGCGCGCGATGGTCGAGCAGTTCGGTGCACAGCTCGAACGCCTCCTCGGGAAAGCCGCAATAGAAGGCGGAGATCGCCTGCTCGTCGAGGGCGCGGAATTCGTAGTCGAGGGCGTCGACGAAGAGGGCGTTCGGCCCGGGCCTCGGGACGCGGACCGCGCGCCTGGCCAGCACATAGGCCTCGGCGAAGCGCTCGGCGCCGCGGGCGAGCGTCGCCGCCCGCACCAGCGGTTCGGCCCGGTGCGGAAAGGCGCGGAAACAGGCCTCGTAAGCTTCCAGCACCTCGTCCAGCGGCCGTCCCAGCTGGTGCAGGCAGGCCGCCTGGCGGTAGCGGGCGTAGAAGGTCTCCTCCGGCCAGCCCGGCATGCCGACACGGCGGGTATAGGCCTCCAGCGCCTTGTCGAAGCGTCCGGCGTCGTACCAGCTCTGCGCCAGGTAGAAGGCGTGGCGGGCGTTGTCCGGCTCCGCTTCCAGGGCGGCCTCGAGGATGGCCGCGTCCTTGGCGTATTTGTCGGGGTCGCGGCTGCGGCTGCCGAGCCGCCGCGAGACCACCCAGTAGTCGCCCTCGATCCGGCCGAGCTCCGGCTCGCGGTCGTCGCAGCTCGGATATTCGTGCAGCACGCCGACAAATTTCCAGGGCAGGTCGCGGCGGAACAGCTGCGTGCGCCAGTATTCGAAGTCGGGCCCGATGCGCAGCTGATAGCCGTCGGCGCTCAGCCGGCCGAGTTCGGGCCGTCCTTCCAGCAGGTCGTCGGCGTCGAACATCCACAGATAGTCCGAGGCCGAATGTTCGCGGGCGAGCGCCAGGGCCTCGGAGCGGTTCCAGCCGAAGTCGCGCCACGGACGATCGAAGACCTGACCCCCGACGCCGCGCGCCGCCATGTCGCCCGTGATCAGCGCCTGGGTGCCGTCGCTCGAACCGGTGTCGACGACGACGTAGTCGGCGACGTGCGGCGCAAGCGAAGCCAGCGCCTCGCCCACCACCGCCGCTTCGTCCTTGACGATCATGACCAGGCAGATCGAAGACCGCGCCTTGCCGGAAGACTTCGCCAAATGCTTCGCTCCACGCGCGCCTGCGCGCGGCTGACTATGGCGCGCGTTTGAGGATGGCCTCAACCGTCGCCGGATCGGCCGGCCTGGCCGCGGCGGGTCCCGGCACCGCGTTGGAAATGGCCGGCAGGCTCTTCAGGTAGATGGCGATGGCCAGGGCGTCGGAGTGGGTGAGGTGGGCGAAGTCGGTCCAGGGCATGGCCGGCGAGAGGATGCGGCCGCTCGGCGTCACGCCGGTGGTCAGCGCGGTGGCGATCTGATCCACGGTCCAGGTTCCCAGCCCGGTTTTCGCATCGGGCGTCAGATTGGGCGGCGTGAACGAGCCCATGCCGGGCATGTTGAAGGCGGCGTCCGACCCGGCCAGGAAATGGCTCATGTCCGGATGCGGCGTGAACCCGCCGGGCGTATGGCAATCGCTACAGCCGACGAGGTTGACCAGATACTGGCCGCGAACCACCTGGGACTCCGGCGCGCAGGCGCTCAGCGCGGCGGCAAGGCCCAGCGTGGCCGCGAGTTTCAGAGACGTCGATCGCATCGTTTTCCCCCCGGCGGCGACAGACGTCTGTCTTAGCGCGGCTCAGGGGATTTTCCAGCCCGGTTCGAAGCGCAGTTCGCCGGGCAGTTTCAGGTGCGCCAGCTCCTTCGGCGTGTGCAGCGGAATCGAGCCGAGGCTGAAGGCGGTGGTGAAGCTGCACTTGCCCGGTGCGGCGGCGACCAGGTGGCCGTCCCTGACCGACAGATGCACCGACTCGAACAGCGCCGTCCCGACCAGGCCGAGCTTCAGCGGCGGCGCGGTCCAGCCGGCGATGGTCAGGGTCAGCGCCGGCTCCGCCGTCATCACCGCCGAATGCTGGCCGAGCGGCACGATGCTGATGGCGCCCGGCGCTTGCGGGTCGGCGACACGCAGGCCGCGCAGCTCACGCGCCTTGGCCCAGGCCTGGCCCAGCAGGCTGAACAGATTGAACTGGCCGAGTTGGGTCTTCAGCCCGTTGACCGCCTGGCCCTCGACCAGCGGCCAGGCGATCGCGCCCTTCTGCGCGCCGATGTGGGACTTGATCTGCTCGCCCAGGCCCTCGATCGGGTCGGGCACCAGATCGGCCAGCGTCAGGTTGACGGCGTCGCTCATGGGCTTGGCTCCTTCGGCTCGGGGGTCTGCAGGTGCGTCTCCGGCGGCCCGACCGTCCAGGCGATGCCGATCGCCGGTCCAGCCGCCGGCTGGGCGTTCTCGATCGTGCTGGTGGGGGCGGTGAGCATCGACACGGTCACGGCCACCGGCGCGACGGGGATGACCGGGGCCGACGGGACGGCCGCCCGGCGCCGCAGCGCCCAGCCGCCGGCGGCGGCCGCCGCCAGCGCCGCGGCAAGCGCCGCCAGCCAGCCGGGATGGGTCCGCGCCCAATCCAGCGGACCGGTCGCGGCCGGCGGACCGGACAGGGGCGGAGCGGCGGCTTCGGCCGGGGCGCCCGGCGCCGGCGCGGAGGACGTCGGGGCGGAGGAAACCGGCGCGGATGACTCCGGCGCGGATGACGCGGGCGCCGAAGACGGCGGGCCGCGACCGACCGGGACAGGCTGCACGGGCGCTGGCGGTACGGGCGCCGGCTGCATCGGGGTCGGCGTCACCGGGCGCGGCGCCTCGCCCTGGCCGCCGCTCTGCGCGGGCGGCGGTGGTGGCGGCGGCGGCGGGAGAATGCCGATCGGCGGCGGCGCCTGGGCGACCTGATAGTCGACCGCCGACCCGCGTTCGGCCGGGGCGCGCGGACCGGGCCGGGTGCCGACGATCCGCCCCGGCGTCAGGCCGACCGCGCGCAGGGTCGGGCCGGCCTGCTGCGGGGTCAGTCCGCGCAGATCCGGGACCCGCACCATCACCGCGCTGTTCGCCACCGAAAGCACGATCGGCGACGCCTCGCTCACCGCTTGCCCAGGCCGCGGTTGTTGGTCGACCACGGTGTTGGGCTGGGCGTTGGAGGCGACGCGCGCGACCCCGGACGGCTTCAGGCCCTGGCGCGCCAGCGCGGCTTCGGCGCCGGCGAGCGGCAGGCCGGTGACCTTGGGCATCAGGCTCGGTCTCGGCTTGGGCGGCGGGGCCGGCGGCGGCGGCCGGACCGGATAGGGCGGCGGGATCGGCCGGCGCGGCGGCAAGGGTTTCGGTCTCGGTTTCGCGCCGCTCTGCGCGACCACGGCCGTGCGGGACGCGTTGACCTGGGCGCGGGCCGGAACCTGAGCCACCAGGGCGCACAGGCCGAGCAAGGCGAGCGTGACGGCGCGACCTGAAGCGATCATGGCCCTCCCCCGCCCTGGCGGCC
>DASYAQ010000043.1:0-10194 GCA_036501225.1 Caulobacteraceae bacterium
GCGCCCAGCTCGTCGAACTCGTCGCGGCCGCCCCGCAGCGGCGCCCGGGCGCGCAGATCGCCGCCGCGCACTCCGGCCACCACCGCGTTCAGCCGCGCCACCGAGCGGTTGACGTTGCGGCTGACCAAGAGACCGCCGCCCAGGCCGAGCAGGACCACCAGCGCCGCCGCGCCCCACATGGCGCGCACGATGCGCGAGACGAAGGTCTCGGCATAGGTGACGTCGGTGGCGACCATGAGGGTCTCGCCGCCGCCCAGGCGCACCGTCTGGCCGATCGCCCAGCGGCGGCCCGGGCCGCCCTCCGGCGTCGCCCGCGCGCTGCGCGTGAAGTGCATCCAGACCGGGCCCGAGCCGCGGCCGTCGCTGACCGGCGCCGCCGCCAGCGAGCCGCCCAGCCGGTGACCCGCGGCGTCGCTCAGCAGATAGAGAAATGGCCGGTCGTTGGCGCTGGACTCGGCGAAGCGGCGGAGCAGGGCCGCATCGCCGCCCTCCCGATAGATGGCTTCCAGCCCGCGCGCCTCCTGGGCGACCCCGCGATCGGCGAGCTGCGTCACCTCGCCGACGGTGGAGAGATAGATATAGGCCAGGAAGGCGGTGGCGGCCGCGCCGAACAGGGCCAGGAAGAGGAGCGTCAGCCGGAACGGAGTGGTGCGGAAGAGCTGGGGCAGCCCCATGCTCTAGCCGTCGAGCCGGTAGCCCGCTCCGCGCACGGTAGTCAGCATCGGGCGGCTGAAGCCCTTGTCCAGCTTGGCGCGCAGCCGCGAGACGTGCACGTCGATGACATTGGTCTGCGGATCGAAATGATAGTTCCAGACCTTTTCCAGCAGCATGGTCCGGGTCACCGACTGGCCGGCGTGGCGCATCATGAATTCGAGCAGCTGAAACTCGCGCGGCTGCAGGTCGATCGGCTTGCCGTCCCGGCGCACGCCGCGGCCGATCAGGTCCATCTCCAGCTCGCCCACGCGCAGGGTGGTTGCGACGGCCCCGGTCTCGCGCCGACGCGACAGCGCCTCGACACGGGCGATCAGCTCGGCGAAGGCGTAGGGCTTGACCAGATAGTCGTCGCCGCCGGCCTTCAGGCCGGTGACCCGGTCATCGATCTCGCCAAGCGCGGACAGGAAGAGCACCGGGGTCTGGTCGCCCTCGCGGCGCAGCGTCTCCACCGCGGTCAGGCCGTCCATGTTGGGCATCATGCGATCGACCACCAGCACGTCGAAGCCGCCCTTGAGCGCGGCGTCCAGGCCAAGCGCGCCGTCGGCCGCGTGCACGGTCTCATGGCCGGCCTCGCCCAGGCCGCGCACCATGGCCGCGCCCGCCTCGGCGTCGTCCTCGATGATCAGAATTCGCATCCTTCCCCCTGGATCACGAGAGTTAGAGCGGGTGGCGGGCGGAAAACCGCTTCGCACTCCTGCCTAGGCCCGCTCTAGTGGACGACCCTATCCCTCGATCTTGATCGGCACGAAATAGTTATGACCGTCGCGTCGAATGCCGAGCAGAATGCTGGGCCGGCCTTCCTTCTTGGCGGTGGCGACGGCGGTCTGCACATCGCGCGGCGCGGCGACGCTGGTGTCGCCGGCCCGCACGATGAGATCGCCGGCCTTCAGCCCCTTGTCGCCGGCGTCGGACGAGTCCTTGACGCCGAGCACCACCGCGCCGCTCTGGTCGGAGGGCACGGCGAAATGACGCCGCGAGCCCTCATCCAGCGCGCCGAGCGTCAGGCCTAGCACGTGCGGATGTTCGGCGACCGGCGCGTCCGGCGCGATCAGCTGGCCTTCGGGGCCGGTGTTCTGGTTGGCCGCCAGCTGCTGTTCGGACGGCCGCGTTCCCGACCGGACGTCGATTTCGCGCGGTTTTCCGTCGCGCAGCACGGTCAGGTGCAGGGTGTCGCCATTGCGTGACTGGGCGACCAGGCGGGTGAGTTCGGTGTTCGACCCGACATCGTGGCCGTTCAGCCGGACCACCACGTCACCGGGTTTGACGCCGGCCTTGTCGGCCGGACCGCCGGACACCAGATCGGCGACCAGGGCGCCCTTGCGCGAGCCCATGCCGAGGCTTTCGGCCACGTCGGGCGTCACGTTCTGGATGTTGGCGCCCATGTAGCCGCGGGTGATCTTGCCGCCGGCGATCAGCTGCTTGGTGATGTTGTCGGCCAGATCGGCGGGGATGGCGAAGCCGATGCCGATCGAGCCGCCCGACGGCGTGAAGATCTGCGAATTGACCCCGATCACCCGGCCGTAGATATCGAAGGTCGGGCCGCCGGAATTGCCGCGGTTGATCGGCGCGTCGATCTGGATGAAATCGACGAAGCTGTCGCCGATGTCGCGGCCGTAGGCCGAGACGATGCCGGCGGTGGCCGTATTGCCCAGCCCATAGGGGTTGCCGATGGCGATCACCCAGTCGCCGACGCGCGGCAGGGCGGAGTTTTCGAAGTCGACAAACGGAAAGTCGCGGCCTTCGACCTTGATCACCGCCAGATCCGTGGCCTCGTCATGGCCGATGACCCGGGCCGGCAGGATGCGGCCGTCCTTCAGCGTGACCTTGATGTCCTCGGCGTTCTCGACGACGTGGTTGTTGGTGACTACATAGCCGTCGGCCGAGATGAAGAAGCCGGAGCCCTGCGACTCAGCCTTTGGCATGCTCGGCTTGGCGCTGCTGCCGCTGTCGTCTCCGTCGCCATCGCCATCGTCGCCGTCGCCCTTGGGCGTCAGGTTGGGGATGGCGAAGCCGGGAATGCCTTGCAGTTCGCGGGCGCTCAGGTGGGTGGTCACCTCGATCGAGACCACGGCCGGCGCCACCTTCTCGAAAATGTCGGCGAAGGAGAGCGGCGCGCCTGGCGGCGGCGAGAAGATGGTGGCCGTCGAGATCGGCGTTGTCGCCAGGCGATGCACGCCCATCGCGTTCGGCGACCAGCGGACGCCGTTGCCGGCGAGCGCGGCCGCGGCGACGCCCGCCGTGGCGATGCCGATGATGATGCCGGATTTCAGAGAGGCCATAGTCGAAACGATCCTTGTCTTCGGGCCATGCGGAACGGGGCGCTAGCGCGTCGTGCCAAACCTATGCACGACAGGCGATGGCGCCAATGGTCACGCACGTCTTTCAGGCCATCATAGGCGTTTTCCAGGACGCAACTGTGGCGCAACCGTGACGCCCGGCTCAATTGTCGGTCAGCGCCGCGAGGCGCGCCTTCTCGGGCTCGCTCAGATCCTCGGCTTGCCCCGCCGTGGGCCGGCGGCGCGCAAGCACGATTCCGGCGCCCAGAAGGACCACGGCGAAGGGGGCCAGCCACAGGGCGGCGTTGCCGGGTGAAAAGCGCGGCTTGAGCAGGATGAACTCGCCATAGCGGCTGACCAGGTCGGCCTTGACCTGGGCGTCGCTGGCGCCGGCGGCCACCTCCTGGCGCACCCGCTGGCGCAGGTCACGGGCCAGATCGGCGTCGGACTCGTCGATCGATTCGCTCTGGCAGACCACGCAGCGGATTTCGCGGAACAGAATCCGCGCGTGCGCCTCCTGGGCGGGGTTCTTCAGCTGGTCGGCCGGATCGGCGGCGGCGTTGCCGAGGCAGAAGGCCGCACCCGCGATCGCCAGCAGGAGCCGCGCCCTCATTCGGCCGGCTCCGGCGCGGCGCTGGTCGCCGCGGCCCGGCGCGGCAGGCCGAAGCGCAGGCGACGGTCCGAAAGCGACACTCCGCCGCCGAAGGCCATCAGCAGCGGCCCCAGCCAGATCAGCCGCACCCAGGGGTTCCAATAGGCGCGGATCAGCCAGGCCGGCTGGCCGGCGGGCCCCGTGCGCGGCTCGCCCAGCACCATGTAGAGGTCGCTCAGGCCGCGCACGCAGATGGTCACCCGCGACGTGGTCTGCCGGCTGGCCGGATAGAAGCGGCGTTCCGGCGAGGCCTGGCATACGGGCGCGCCACCCCGCGTCACCGCCAGCGTGGCGCGCTCGGCCGCGTAGTTGGCGCCGTCGACGCTGCCGACCTTGCCGAGGCTCAGCTGGTAGCCGCCGACGTTCATGCTGTCGCCCAGCCCAAGCACCTTGGCCGCCTCGATGCGCCCGCTGGTCTCCATGGCCGCGCCCAGGATGAAGAGGCCAAGCCCGATGTGGGCGAGGCTCATGCCCCAGGCGCCGCGCGGCAGCTGGCTTAGGCGCCGCCAGACCTCGCCGACGTGCGCGCCGCCGCCGCGGGCGCGTTCGACCAGTTCGGTCAGGGTTCCGGCGATCAGCCAGACGCCTAAGGCGACGCCCAGCGCCGTCACCGCCTGGCCGGGACGCGCCAGGGCGAAGGTGAGGACGGCGGTGGCGACCGCCAGACCGGCCGCGACCCAGAGCCGCTGGACGGCGCCCTTCAGGTCGGCCCGCTTCCACGGCATCAGCGGCGCGATCGGCAGGATGAGCAGCACCGCGGCCATCAGCGGCGCGAAGGTGCGGTTGAAATAGGGTGGCCCGACCGAGACCGCGTCACCGCTCAAGGCCTGGCGGATCAGCGGAAAGAGGGTGCCGAACAGCACCGCCGCTACCGCCGCGGCCAGGAAGAGGTTGTTCAGCACCAGCGCGCCCTCGCGGCTGATCGGCGCGAACAGGCCCCCCGGCGCCAGGCTGGGCGCGCGCCAGGCGAAGACCGCGAACCCGGCCCCGGCGGCGAAGCCGAGGATGCCGAGCAATAGTATGCCGCGCGCCGGATCGATGGCGAAGGCGTGCACTGAGGTCAGGACGCCGGAGCGGACCAGGAAGGCGCCGAGCATGGAGAAGGTGAAGGCGACCAGGCCCAGGAATACCGTCCAGCCCGCCAGGGCGCCGCGCTTTTCGGTCACGGTCGCCGAATGCAGCAGGGCGGTGGCGGCGAGCCAGGGCATGAAGCTGGCGTTCTCCACCGGGTCCCACGACCACCATCCGCCCCAGCCCAGGACGTAATAGGACCAGAAGGAGCCCAGCATGATGCCGATGGTCAGCAAGCTCCAGGCGGCCAGCGCCCAGGGCCTGACCCAGCGCGCCCAGGCGGCGTCGACCCGGCCCTCGATCAGGGCGGCGAGCGCCAGCGAGAACACCACCGACATGCCGACATAGCCGGAATAGAGAAACGGCGGATGGATGGCGAGGAAGGGGTCCTGCAGCAGCGGGTTGAGCGAACGACCCTCGACCGGCGGATTGGCCAGCCGCATCAGCGGGTTGGAGGCAAAGACCGTGTAGCCCAGGAAGAGCACGCCCAGCCCGCCCTGCACCGCGACGGCGCTGGACTTCAGCCGGGCCGGCAGGCCGCCGGCGGCCAGCGCCATCACCGCGCCATAGCCGGTCAGGGCAAGGCACCAGAGCAGCATCGAGCCCTCGTGGCTGCCCCAGACGCCGGTGATCTTGTAGAACAGCGGTTTCGCCGAGTGGGAGTTCTGCGCCACGTTGGCGACCGAGAAGTCCGAGGTCACGAAGGCGAACATCAGGCAGCCGAAGGCTGCCGCCGTACAGATGAAGGCCCCCGCCGCCGCGCCCTCGCCGGCCCCGGACAGCGCCGCCGAGCCGCGCCAGCGCCCGCCGGCCGACAGGCCGACCTGGGCCAGCGACAGCGCAAAGGCCAGAACCAGGGCGAAGGAGCCGAATTCCGCGGTCATTGGCCGTTCGCGGCGGTCTGCGCCTGGCCGCGCCACTCGCCGGACGCCTTCAGCGCCTTGACCAGTTCGCGCGGCATGTAGCGCTCGTCGTGCTTGGCGAGGATCTCGCTGGCCTGGAACACCCCGTCGGCGCGGAACGACCCCTTGGCGACGACGCCCTGGCCCTCGCGGAACAGATCCGGCAGCTCGCCCTGATAGGCGACCTTGTCCTGGTCGCGATGGTCGGCTACCACGAAGGCGATGCCGCCGTCCGCCGTCTTGCGCAAGGACCCCGCCGCGACCAGCCCGCCGAGTTCGATGGTGCGGCCGGTGGGCACGCTGGCGGCGCGGGCCTGGGACGGCGAATAGAAGAAGGAGACCGAATCGCCCAGCGCATAGAAGGCCAGCGCCGCCGAGGCCGCCAGAATCGGCGCGGCGATCGCCAGCGCCGCCAGTCTGCGGCGCGCCTTTCTGGACTTGGGCAGGAGGCTCATGGGCGGGGCGTTCTCATGTCCGGCGCTTGGACCAGGGGATTTTGCCACAAAAATGGTGGAGGATCAGTTCGCCGGCTCATTGGGCGTTGGCCTCGGCGTCCTGCACCTGTTTCCAGGCGTCGGGATGGTCCTTGAACAGCGCCTGGGCGCGCGCCAGCGCCGCCTGCCGCTCCGGTTCGTCGCCCAGCACCCCATAGGAACGGATCAGCCGGCCCCAGCCCTGCGGATCGTCCGGCTGCATCGCCAGCTGGGCGGCCAGCCGCGCCACCATGCCGCGGATCATCGCCCGCGGGTCGACCTGCGGCGCGGCGGCCTGGGCCGCCGGCAGGGCGCCGGTCTTCTCGACCGCCGCGATCTGGCTCAGCAGATCCTGGCGCCTCGGATCGGAGGCCGGCAGGTCGGCGCTCAGCGCGCGCCAGGCCTCGAGGCCGCCCTGGACGTCGCCGGCGGCCATCTGGGCGCGAGCCAGATAGTAACACGGCCCTGGCAGGGTCGGATCGAGCTGAGCCGCGTGCCGGAAGGCCGCGAGCGCGTCGGGCGCGCCGTCCTGACCGGCCTTTTCGGTCAGGATCTCGCCGAGCATGCCCCAGAATTCGCCGCGCCCGGGCTGGAGCGCGATCGCCTTGCGCACCGCCGCCTCGGCGCCGACGAAGTCGCCGGCGGCGAGGTCGGCGTGGGAAAGATAGACCAGCGGCGCCGGGTCGCGCGGATGCTCGGCCGCGACCTGCTGCAGGACGGCGGCCATGCGTTCGGGATCGAGACTGCCGGGATCGGCGCGCCAGGCCTTCAACCGCGCGGCGAAGGGCTGGTCCGGCGTCTGCGGCGAACCGACGGCCAGATAGAGGCCCAGCGCGACCAGCGGCGCGGCGCCGGCCAGCCCGATGACCAGCAGGCGGTTCTTGCCGCCCTCCGTCTTCGGCGCCGGGGTATCGGCGGCGGCCAGCAGCCGCCGCGCCGCCTCTGTGCGGGCCGAGCGCCGTTCGGTCTGAGCCAGCAGACCGCGGTCGGCGAGGTCGTCGATCTCGCTCAACTGGCGGCGATAGACTCCCAGTGACGGATCCTCGGCCTGGAGTCGGTCGGCCGCGCGCGCGGCGCGCAGGACGATGAGGACGGCCGCGGCGACGGAAAGCAGGGCGGCCGCGATCCAGAAGACGATCATGCCGCCCTGCTAGAGCATTTCGGGCCGGGCCGCGAGACCATCGAAGCGGCGGCGGAACGGCGTCGCCGAGAGGGACTTGCCGAACCGGCGCCGAGCGGACGTATAGTCGGTGCAAGATAGAGAGACGCGCCGACGGCGCCCGCGCCCGCGGGGTCCGGCCGGCGACCAGGAGGTGGTCTATGAGTGACGGCTCGATCGACCTGAAGGACGAAGCGCGCGCCCAAGTCTATGCGACGCCGCTGGAGGCGCTGAACCCGGCGCAGCCGGACCTGTTTCGCCAGGACGCCATGTGGCCCATTTTCAATCGGCTGCGCGCCGAGGCGCCGGTCCACTACACCGCCGAGAGCGACTACGGCCCCTATTGGTCGGTGACCCGCTACAACGACATCATGGCGGTGGACACCAACCACCAGGTGTTCTCCTCCGCCGGCGGCATCACCCTGCAGAGCCTGGAGGCCAAGGCCGAGATGGCCAAGCGCCCCTCGCGCCCCAGCTTCATCTCCATGGACCCGCCCCGCCACGACGAGCAGCGCAAGACGGTCAGCCCGGCGGTCGCGCCGGCCAATCTGCAGCAGATGGCCCCGGTGATCCGCGAACGCGCCGGCCTCATCCTCGACGGGCTGCCGATCGGCGAGCAATTCGACTGGGTCGACCTGGTGTCGAAGGAACTGACCGCCATGACGCTGGCGACCCTGTTCGACTTTCCGTTCGAGGAGCGGCGCAAGCTGACCCACTGGTCGGACATGATGACCAACGCGCCGGGCTTCGGCCCGGTGAAGAGCTGGGATCACAAGCGTGACGAGGTCGCCGAATGCTTCGGCGTGTTCCAGCAGATGTGGGACGAACGGGCCAAGGCTGAACCGGCCTTCGATCTCATCTCCATGATGGCGCACGGCGAGGCCACCCGCGACATGGATCGCCAGGAGTTCAACGGCAATGTCGGCCTGCTGATCATCGGCGGCAACGACACCACCCGCAACACCATCTCGGGTTCGATCTATGCCCTGAACAACAACCCGGACCAGTACGCCAGGCTCAGGGCCAATCCGGATCTCATCCCCTCGATGGTGTCGGAGACCATCCGCTGGCAGACGCCTTTGGCGCACATGCGGCGCACCGCCGTCCAGGATTTCGAGTTCGGCGGTCAGCAGATCAAGACCGGCGATCATGTGGCCATGTGGTACGTCTCGGGCAACCGCGACGACAGCGTCATCGACAACCCCAACGCCTATCTGATCGATCGCCCGCGGCCGCGCATGCACATGTCGTTCGGCTTCGGCATCCACCGCTGCGTCGGCAACCGCCTGGCCGAGCTGCAGCTGACCATCATCTGGGAAGAGATCATGAAGCGCTTCCCGACCGTGGAACTGGCCGGCGAACCCAGCCGCACCCACTCGGTCTTCGTCAAGGGCTACGAGACCCTGCCGGTGGTCATCCCGCGGCGCAATTAGCCGGTCGCGCTCTTGGCGACGGCGGCGAGTTCCAGGCCGCGGGTATGGGGCCTATGCGCGCCGCCCAGATCGGCCTGTTTCAGGCTGGCGCCGGTGAAATTGGCGCGGCTGATATCGGCGAAGACCATCACCGCATGGTGCAGGTCGGCATTGGAGAAGTCCGTGCCCTTGGCGACGCAGCGGGTCATGTCGCAGGGCAGCATCCGATCGGCGCCGATCAACAGCGGGCCCAGCACCGCCTCGCGCAGGTCGGAGCCGGAAAGCTTGGCGCCCATCAGCCGCGCGCCGCGCAGGTCGGCGCGGCGCAGGTTGCAGGCGCGCAGGTCGGCGCCTTCCAGGTGCGCGCCCTGCAGTTGCACGCCCTCCATGTCGAGGCCGTAGAACACGGCGCCCTTGGCCGAGAGCGCGGTCAGATTGTAGCCCTTGATCGACTTCAGCGCCCGAAGGTCGGCGCCGTCGAAGGACGAGGGGCTGCCCTCCACGCCCTGGCTCTCACACCACTGGGCGTGGGCGGCGACCATTTCGGCGTAGGGCAGTTCGGAGACGTCGCGGCCGGAGGGCTGGTCGGTCAGCGCCCCGTCCATGCGGGCGTCGGTGGTGTTGCAGGCATAGATGGTCGCCCCGACCAGCACCGCGTCGCGCAGGTCCGCGCCGGAAAGGTCGGCCCCGGAAAGGTCGGCCCCGGCCAGGTTCACGCCGGACATCGAGCATTGTTTCAGGTTGGCGCGGACCAGCTTGGCGTCCTTCAGGATCGCGTCGGTGAAGTCGGCGCGCACCGCGATGACCCCGGAGAGTTTCGAGCGCTCCAGATTGGCGCCGACCAGGGTCGCGCCTTGCGCCTCGGAGACGCGGCTTGTGTGTTCGAGCAGGCGCAGGCCGCGGCCGCGATCGACGGCGGCGATCGAGCCCTCGCGCAGATCGGCTTCGAACAGGTCGGCGCCGGTCAGGTCGGCGCCGCGCAGGCAGGCCCCGCGCAGGTCGGCGCGGCGCAGCGAGCACTCGCTCAGGTCGGCCTCCTGCATGTCGGCGGCGAAGAAGACGGTGTGGTCGAGCCGGGCGTTGGCGAACTTGCAGCCGGCCAGGATGGCGCCGGTGAAGTCGGCGTCGGAGAGGTTGCGGCCGCGAAAACTCAGCCCGCTCAGGTCCATCCAGGAGAAGACGGCGCGCGCGCCGCCCGGCCGCGCGGTCCACAGGCGGTCATGCTTGGCGCAGATGGCGTCCGCTTCGTCTTGCGTAAGACGGCGATAGTTGCCGGCCGTGCTGTACGCGGGCATGGGCTGATCCAGTGGCGGTGATATCGAGCGTGACTATGCCCCAGTCGCGTTAACGCATCCCTTCCCCGGGGAGCGCAAATCAGAGCCCGCGTCGGTAATCCGCGTAGAGCGCCTCGGCTTCGGCGGCCAGGAATCCGGTCTCGACCTCGACCCCGGCGCCGCGCAGCCGGTCTTCGCCGTGTCCGGACGCCTTGGGACTGGGGTCGGCGCCGGCGATCACCACCCGCGCGATCTCAGCCG
>DASYAQ010000044.1:0-3262 GCA_036501225.1 Caulobacteraceae bacterium
CATGCCCATCCGCCGCCTGCCGCCGGAGACCGTCAACCGCATCGCCGCCGGCGAGGTGGTCGAACGGCCGGCGAGCGCGGTCAAGGAACTGGTCGAGAACGCCGTCGACGCGGGCGCCGGCCGCATCGAGGTGCAGGCCGATGGCGGCGGGCTCTCCCGCATCCTGGTGGCCGACGACGGCCAGGGCCTGACCGAGGACGAGCTGTCGCTGGCGCTGGAGCGCCACGCCACGTCCAAGCTCAGCCCGGATCCCGAGGGCAATTTCGACCTGCTGCGCATCGCCACCCTGGGGTTTCGCGGCGAGGCCCTGCCGTCGATCGGCTCGGTGGCGCGGCTGACCCTGACCGCCCGCGCGCGCGGATCGCTCGACGCCTTTTCGCTCTCCACCGCGGCCGGTTCGCTGGAGCAGGCGCGCCCGGCCGCCTTCGCCGGCGACCACGGGGCCAGGGTCGAGGTGCGCGACCTGTTCTACGCCACCCCGGCGCGGCTCAAATTCATGAAGTCGGAGCGGGCCGAGGCCATGGCCATCGCCGAGGAGGTCAAGCGCCAGGCCATGGCGCACGAGGCGGTGGGGTTCAGCCTGGATATCGACGGCCGCCGCACGCTGCGCCTGGCGCCCGAGGCCAAGGGGCCGGAAGGCCGGCTGAAGCGGCTCGCCGCCGTGCTGGGCGCCGATTTCGAGGCCAACGCCCTGCAGCTCGACCAGGTGCGCGAGGGCGTTGCGTTGACCGGCTATGCCGGCCTGCCGACCTATTCGCGCGGCAATGCGGCGCACCAGTACCTGTTCGTCAACGGCCGGCCGGTGCGCGACCGGTTGCTGGCCGGGGCGCTGCGCGCGGCCTATGCGGACTTTCTGGCCCGCGACCGGCATCCGACCGCGGCCCTCTACGTCGATCTCGAGCCGGAGCAGGTCGACATCAACGTGCATCCAGCCAAGGCCGAGGTGCGCTTCCGCGATCCGGCGCTGGTGCGCGGCCTGATCATCGGGGCGCTGCGCCATGCCTTGGCCGGCGCCGGCCATCGCGCCTCGACCACCGTGGCCTCGGCGGCGCTGGGCGGGTTTCGTCCCGGCGGCGGGCCCTCGCCGCGCGGCTTTTCCGCGTGGAGCGCCGGCGGCTGGACGCCGCAGGCCGCGCCGCCGAGCTTCGCCGGCCTGTCCGAGCCGTCCGGCCGGGCGGAACTGAACTATGACGCCGCGCCGGCCGCCGAGGCGATCGATCCGACCAGCTATCCGCTGGGGGCGGCGCGAGCCCAGGTGCACGAGACCTATGTGGTGGCCCAGACCGCCGACGGCATCGTCATCGTCGACCAGCACGCCGCCCACGAGCGGCTGGTCTATGAGAAGATGAAGGCCGAGCTGGAGGCCGGCGGCGCGGTGCGCCAGACCCTGCTGATGCCCGAGGTGGTCGAACTCGACCCGGCCGAGGCCGAGCGTGTCGGCCGCCATGCCGGCGACCTGGCCAGGCTGGGCCTGGTCATCGAACCCTTCGGCCCGGGCGCCGTGCTGGTGCGCGAGACCCCGGCCCTGCTGGGCGAGACCGATGCCGCCGGCCTGGTGCGCGACATCGCCGACGACCTGGCCGATGACGGCGCGCCGCTGGCCCTGGCCGAGCGGCTGCAGGCGGTCTGTTCGACCATGGCCTGCCACGGCTCGGTGCGCGCCGGTCGCCGACTGAGCGCCGCCGAAATGAACGCCCTGTTGCGGCAGATGGAGGCGACGCCGCATTCCGGCCAGTGCAATCACGGCCGACCCACCTATGTCGAGTTGAAGCTGGCCGACATCGAGCGGCTGTTCGGACGGCGGTGATCCCCGTGAATCGCACCGATGTTTCTACTTTGTTCTTTTCGGCGGTGCGCGGCCGGATTAAGCTTCGCCCATGCAGATTGGTCAGCCCAGCCGAACCGCGCAGCGCGCCGCCGCCCATCGCGCGGTACATCAGCTCCTCGAGCAGGGCCGAATCTTTCACGATCCGCTGGCCGTCCGCATCCTGGGTGAAGATCCAAGGGCCCTAGAAGCCCGAGCCGTCGCCAACCCGGCCCAGCGCGGCATGCGGCTGTTCATCGCCGCGCGCACCCGCTTCGCCGAGACCGCGGTCGCCGCCGGCGTCAAGCGCGGCGTGCGCCAGTTGGTGGTGCTGGGCGCCGGGCTGGACACCTTCGCCTATCGCAATCCGCACACGGACTTGCGCGTCTTCGAGGTCGATCATCCCGCCACCCAGGCCTGGAAGCGCCAGCGCCTGGCCGAGGCCGGCATCGCCGCGCCAGAGACCCTGACCTTCGCCCCGGTCGATTTCGAGCGGGTCGGCCTGGCCGAGGGCTTGGCCGCCGCCGGATTCGACGCCGCCCGGCCGGCGATCTTCAGCTGGCTGGGGGTCGTGCCCTATCTGACCGAAGAGGCGGTCTTCGCCACCCTCGGCTGCATCGCCGGCCTGGCGAGGGGCTCGGAGGTGGTGTTCACCTATAGCGACCCGCCCGCGTCCATGCCGGCCGGGGCCGCGGCGGCGCATGGACGGCGCGCGGCGCGGGTCGCGGCGCTTGGCGAGCCGTGGCTGACCTTCTTCACGCCCCGGACCCTGCATGCGCGGCTGCACGCCCTCGGGTTCGGCGAGATCGAGGATCTGGGCCCGACCGAGGTCTCCATCCTCTATTTCGGCGCCCCCGCCGGCGCCCCCGACCGCAAGGGCGGCCACCTGATCCGGGCCAAGCTAGGCTGACTTCAAACGAAGCCCCGCCGACGTGATCCTTCTCCCCTCGCGGGAGAAGGGGCGCGGCGGCAAGGCGGCGCACGGTCTGGACGCCGGCGAAGCTTCCCGGTATCCCCGCGGTGACGCTTCACCTTTGGGGGCTTGATGTCAGAGACTGTCCGCAAGGCCTGAGGCCTTCGTGACCGGCGTCCGGGCTTGGCCCGACGCCCGTAAGCAAGGCCTGGAAACTCGCCCGCCTCGCAACGCCGCTGCGTTTGAGGCGCCCTTGGCCATGCCTTTCGGACTCTCTCCAGTGAACATCTCCAAATCACAGCAACGCACGCTGCACGCGCTCGCCCAGGGCGGGCGCATCCGACTCGACCGCGACGACCGGGGCGGCGTGATCGCCGCCGAATGCCTCACCCATACCGGCTGGATCCTGCCGGACTGCACGCTCGACGTCTTCAAGGCGCTGAAACGCCGCCGGCTGATCACGAGCCGTGGCGGCGGCCCCTATCGCATCACCCGCGAGGGGGCGCTCTGCCTGCGCAGCCAGGGCGACAACCGCACCTCAAGCC
>DASYAQ010000045.1:0-7601 GCA_036501225.1 Caulobacteraceae bacterium
CCTTCCACGCCCCCTTGCGCCGGCTGGACGAGACCCAGGCCGCCCGCAAACCGAAACTGCGCTGGCGGCCGGGAGACGCGTCGAGGGTCGCGGCGGAGTAGGGCGGGCATGCCAACCGTTCTCAACACGGGCGGCTACCGCTTCTTCTTCTACAGCCTTGGGGTTCTGAGCCGCCTCACATCCATGTCGAGCACGGCCGTTCAACGGCCAAGTTCTGGCTTGGGCCAGTTCAACTCGCGGCATCTCGTGGATTTCGACCTCACGATCTGACCCGGATTCGCGCTATGGTGATTGAACATCACGCAGCGTTTGAGGCGGCGTGGCATGAGCACTTTGGCGATTAAGCTCGATCCGGACGCCATCGACGTCGAGGTCACAGACACGGTATTGCGCCTCACCCTCGCCGATGGCCGCGAACTCTCCGCGCCGTTGGAATGGTTTCCCCGACTGCGCGACGCCACTGACAACCAACGCAGGAACTGGCGCCTCATTGGCGGCGGTGAAGGCGTCCACTGGCCTGACGTGCATGAGGATATCGCTGTCAGCACCTTGCTGCGCTCGTCCTAGACGCGCCCAGGCGAAGCTTGGTTACACCCCGCTAACCACGCTCCTAAAGGGGGCGGCAAACCTTTGCTTGTATCGATGGTGCGCGCCAGTTTGGCGGGGTTCAGTTGATGCAGCTTTACAGGGTCGACGCCGGGGTCCGGAATCTCAAGGCGATGGTGGCGACGTCCTCGTCGGCGCGCGTCCTGAACCTGCATGGGCTGGCGGCGGAACAGCCGGCCGATCCCGACTATGTCGCCAAGCCGATGTTCGTCCATCCGGTGCTGAACCGCGCCATCCTGGCCAAGCACAATGTCGCGCCCGGCGATGAGGAGCGCATCGCGCCGCGCCGCTTCAACGCCACCAAGATCATCTTTCCCTTCGATCCCAACGACCTGAACCTGGGCGGCCAGTTCCTCTTCGTCGATCAGATCGACTTCCTGGTCGCCCTGACCCGGCGGCTCGACTATGGCGGCCGGGCGCTGGAGCGGGACGTGGCCGTCCTGCGCATCCTCGACCGGCTGCCGACGCTCGACCCCTTCCTGGTGCGCGAAGTGCTGACCAGGCAGCATATCGAGGTCGACCAGACCTATTACCGCCTGAGCGCGCCGGACAAGGCGCAGATGCTGGGCTTCGTCGAAAGCCAGATGGAATCATTGATCCAGCTCTGCTTTGGCGAGCTGGACCCGTCGGATCCGCGCACCGAGCGCATGTCCAGGCTGCTGCTTTCCGACGGCGACAGCGCCGACCTGGCGCCGCTGAAAACCACCTTGAAGATGGACGACGAGGACTTCGCCGAGGCGATGTTCGCCTGGAAGGCCTTTCTCTATTACCGCTGGCGCGCCCAGGCGATGGCGCCGGCGCTGAGATCCACGCTGCGTTCGATCGCCAAGCTCGGCAGCCGGCGCTGCGACGCCGACACGCTGGCCTTCATGGTCAAGGCCAAGGGGCTGCTGGAAGCCGCGATCACTGGGGCCTGGCGCGAGATCGGCCAGACGCTGAAGCTCTATGACCGCGCCTATCAGGGCCTGACCGAGGATCATAAGCCGGAGAATTTCCGCGGATTCCTCAGCGACGGCGCCAGCCTGTTCATCGGCCTTGGCGAGCGCGTCGGCCGGCTGGAACAGGTGGTCAGTTTCTGGACCTACCGTCTCGACCAGCACGCCGCCATGTCGCCCGACGAACTGGCCGACAACCTGCGCGACCTCCTGCAAGGGCTCAGCATCTGGCCGACCGCAGCAGAGGTTGATCCGGATACGGAATATGCCGCGACGGGGCAGGCGTAACCGTTCGGGTCTTAAGCCGCCTTGGCCAGGGCGTCCACACGCTCCCAGGTGGTGACCTGCAGGCTCGGCCGGGCGTTCATCCGTTCCAGCCAGACCCTGAGCTTCGCGTGCGGGCCCGCCAGCGGTTCCCACTCCGGTGTCTCACGGAAGAAATCCACCCGCGGCGCGATAAGAAGATCGGCCAGCGACTGGCTAAGCGGGCCACGGGCCTCTATTCAGAGACCAAAGCTCGAAAGGGAGGCCCCCGCCAATGATCGAACGCCAACTCGACATCCCGACGCCGCACGGCGCGACCACCACCTTCATCGTCCATCCCGAGCGCAACGGGCCGCATCCGGTGGTCTTCTTCTTCATGGATGCGCCGGCCATCCGCGAGGAGCTGCGCGACATGGCCAGGCGCCTCGCGACCAGCGGCTACTACGTCATCCTGCCGAACCTCTACTACCGCGCCGGGGTCATGGAGATCGGCCCGCTGGGCGACGCCTCCGTGCGTGAACGGATGATGGAGCTGATGAACGGTCTGACGATCGACATGGTGATGTCGGACACCGAGGCGCTGCTCGCCTTCGTCGACCAGGATCCGGCGGCCGGCGACGGGCCGATGGGCGCCGTCGGCTATTGCATGAGCGGCCAGTTCTCCATCAACGCCGCGGCCAGTTTTCCCGACCGGTTCGCCGCCGCCGCCGCGCTCTACGGCACCTTCCTGGTCACCGATCAGCCGAACAGCCCACACCGGATGGCGCGCCAGGCCAAGGCCGAGCTCTATTTCGGCTGCGCCGAGATCGACCGCTGGGCGCCGATGGAGACGGTCGACGCCCTGACCAGGTCGCTGGCCGACGACAAGATCAACGCCGAGGTCGAGCTCTATCCCGCGGTCGAGCACGGCTTCGCCTTTCCCCAGCGCGCCGCCTATCAGAAGGACGCGGCCGAACGGCACTGGGAGCGGCTGAACTCCCTTTACCGGCGGCGGTTGGGCTAGTCCGCCGTGTACGACCTGCTGAAGGACCTCGTCGTCGTCGAGGGCGCGTCGTTCGTGGCTGGCCCGACCTGCGCCCTCTATCTGGCCCAGATGGGCGCCGAGGTGATCCGCTTCGACCAGATCGGCGGCGGGCCGGACTATAACCGCTGGCCGCTGGCCCCCGGCGGAGCGAGCTTCTACTGGGAGGGGCTGAACAAGGCCAAGAAGTCGGTGGCCATCGACCTCGGCCGCCCCGAGGGCCGCGAACTGGCCCAGCGGCTGGCCGCCTCGACCGGGATCTTCGTCACCAACTATCCGGTCGAAGGCTTCCTGTCCTACGAGCGGTTGGAGGCGCTGCGCGATGATCTGATCCTTGTACGGATTATGGGCTGGGCCGACGGTAAGCCGGCGGTCGACTATACGGTCAACGCCGCCGTCGGCGTGCCGTTCATGACCGGGCCGGAAGGGGCGACCGGACCGGTGAACCATGTGCTGGCGGCCTGGGACCTGCTGACCGGCGCCTATGCCGCCTTCTCGCTGCTGGCGGCCGAACGGGCGCGGGCGCTGGACGGCAAGGGCCGCGAGGTGCGCCTGCCGCTGTCCGACATCGCCATGGCCAGCGTCGGCCATCTGGGCCAGATCGCCGAGGTGACCGTCGGCGGCCACGACCGCCCGCGCATCGGCAACAACCTCTACGGGGCTTTCGGTCGAGATTTCGCGGCCCGCGGCGGCGAGCGGCTGATGGTGGTGGCGATCACCGCGCGGCAATGGCGCAACCTGGTCGAGGTGCTCGGCCTGGCCGAGGCCGTCGCCGCCCTGGAGGCCGAGCTGGGCGTTTCCTTCACCGCCGACGAGGGCCTGCGCTTCACCTGGCGCGACCGGCTCAATCCGCTGTTCGAGGCGGCGTTCGCGCGCCGGAGCCTGAGCGAGCTCGCCCCCCTGCTCGACGGGGCGGGCGTGACGCACGGCGCCTATCAGACGCTGAGCGAGGCGGTCGATGGCGACACCCGCCTGGCCTCTAACCTGAGCGAGATCGACCACCCGAGCGGCCACCGCTATCCCACGCCCGGGGTCGTCGCGAACATCTCCTCCGAGACCCGCGGCCCCCCGGTCGCCGCCCCGCGCCTTGGCCAGCATACCGACGAGGTCCTCAGCCAACGCCTCGGGCTTTCCTCGACGGAAATCGCCCGCCTGCACGACCGGGGCCTCGTCGCTGGCGCCTGAGCCGGGTGGAACGGGCGGGTCGCTGAGACGTTCACGTCGGGGCCACGACCCTCGAGGACCCGTCATGAGCGATCCCGACTTCTATGCCTCGCCAAACGTCGTCGCGACCGAGCGGCATCGCGACAACCGCACTCTGATCGTCGTAGCCGGCGTCGTCCTCGTCGTGGTGGTGATGGCGGTGCTGTTCTTCATCGCCAACAACAACAACCAGTCGGCCAGCCAGGCGGCGACCGACCAGGCCAACTTCGCGGCGCAGCAGTCGGCGCTCGCCGCTCAGCAGGCCAACGCCCAGGCGGCGCTGGCCAACGCCCAGGCGCAGGGCGCCGGCGCGAACGCCCAGGCCAACGCCGCGGCGGCGCAAGCGGCCAACAGCGCCAGCCTCGCCGCCCAGCGCGCGGCAGAGAGCCAGCCCGCTGCGCCGCCGCCGCCGCCCGCCGCCGACAGCAGCACACCGCCGCCGAACTAACCGCGCTCGCCGAGTGCGGCGCTTTTGCCACGGACCCGCCGATTTAAGCGTCGGCCGTTAGCGGCGCGTCAACCGCGCCCTTGCTAAGCCGCATTCAATATTCATATCCCGTTCTCCCCCCGCGCGGCCGAGTCCTCAGCCGGGCGTTTTCAGCCAAGCCATGTCGCAAGTCGTGTCCCTCCGCCCCGAGCCCCTGCCAGGCGCCCCGCTCGCCGGCCTGTTTGCGTCCGCGCAAAAGGCCGCGCACGACGGGTTTCGCCTGCTGTTCGTGGCCGTCGGCTGGGTGCTGATCGTCGGCGGCGTGGTGCTGGCGCTGCTGCCGGGCCACCTGGGCGTGCCGCTCTTGGCGATCGGGCTGATCCTGGTGCTGCGCAATTCCTACAAGGCCAAGCGTCAGTTCATCCAGATGCAGCGGCGCCATCCCCGCTTCGTGCACCCCGTGCGCCGGCTGATCCGCCGCGAGCCGGAGATCTTCCCGGTGCTGTGGCAACAGCTGCTGCGCTTCGAGCGCACGGTGTTGCCGTACCGCTGGCGCCGCGCCGGCGTCTGGCGTCGGCGCTATTTCAAGCGGCGGGGTTAGGATGGTCAGCGCAGGGCTACCCCTCCTCCGCTGAGCGGAATAAAGGAATGCAGCTAGCGTTTTTCGCGCGCCGCTTTCTCCACCAAATCCGCCAGACGCTCAGCTGCATCCGGGCGCGCCACAGATCTCGCGGCCGCCGACATCGCTGCAAGCTTGTTCGGGTCGTCCAGCAGGGCGCCGAGCGCGGCGGCCAGGCTTTCCGTGCTCAGGGCCTCCTCGCGCAGCACCATCGCCGCGCCGGCGTCGGCGAGCAGGGCGGCGTTCTGGCCCTGGTCGTCGTCCAGCGCGATCTTCAGCGGGATGAGGATGGCGGGCTTGCCGGCGACGGCCAGTTCGCAAACGGTCGAGGCGCCGGCGCGGCCGACGACCAGATGCGCCTCAGCCAGCCTGCCGGCCATGTCGCGGAAGAAGGGGGCGAGCTCGAAGACTACGCCGGCGTCCTGGTAGATGGCCCGCGCGCTCTCGATGGATTCGGCCCGGGTCTGTTGCTGAATGGTCAGGCGATCACGCAGGGCCTGGGACAGCTGCGCCACGGCCCTGGGAACCGTCTCGGAGACCACGCGCGCGCCCTGGCTGCCGCCGGTGACCAGAAGGTTGACGCGATCGGCAGGGGCAACATAGGCGAGGTCGGCCAGGGCGCGGATCTCCGGTCGCACCGGATTGCCGACCACAACCGCGCGCGCCTGAACCTTGGCAGGCGCCTTCTTCAGGGTCGGGAAGGCGCAGGCCACCGCGGTGGCGCGGCCGGCCAGCAGGCGGTTGGCGCGGCCCATCACCGCGTTCTGCTCATGGATGACGATCGGCCGGCCGGCGCTGGCCGCCGCGATCAGCGCGGGCAGGGAAGGATAGCCGCCAAACCCGACCACGACCGCTGGTTTGAGCCGCCTGAAGGCCTTGCGCGCTGTCAGAGCGCCCCGCGCGATGGCCAGGCCGGCGCGGGCCATGCCCAGCGGATCGCCCGGGCGATAGGTGGCGGCGGAGAGCGCGATGCGCTCCTCGGCGGGGAACTCGGCGGCATAAGCCGCGCCGCGCTCGTCGGTGGCCAGCACCACTCGCCAGCCGCGGCCGATCAGCGTCTCGGCCAAGGCCTGGGCCGGGAAGAGATGGCCGCCGGTGCCGCCGGCGGCGACGACCGCGAGCCTGGCCTCTGTCACGCAAACGCGCCGATCGCCGGTTCGGGCGCGTCATAGGCGCCTGGCCGCTTGCGGGTCAGGGCCAGCGCCATGCCCATGGTCAGGCCCATGGCCAGCATCGAGGAGCCGCCATAGGAGATGAAGGGCAGGGTCATGCCCTTGGTCGGGATCAGGTCCAGGTTGACCGCCACATTGATGAAGGCCTGCTGGCCGACCAGCACGAAGAGCGCGCCGGACGCCACCTGCTCGAACGGGTCCGACAGCTTCATGGCCTTGTAGAGGCCGCGGATGACGATGAAGCCGAACAGGGTGATGAGCAGCAGCGAGAAGATCAGGCCGTATTCCTCGGCGGCGCCGGCATAGGCGAAGTCGGTGTGCACGTCCGGCACCTGGCGCTTCAATATGCCCTCGCCGGGGCCGCGGCCGAACCAGGCGCCGGCGGCGATGGCCTCGCGGGCGCGGTCGATCTGATGGGTGTCGGTGGTCTCGGGCGAGAGGAACTTGTTCACCCGGCTGGCGACGTGGTCGAAGACGAAATAGAGCGATATGCCGCCCGCCATGGCCGCGCCGCCCAGGCCCACGATCCACTTCATCGGCACCCCGGCCATGAAGAAGGCGGCGCCGAAGGCGATGGTGATCAGGATGGTCTGGCCGACGTCCGGCTGGATCAGCAGCAGCGCCACCGCGACCGCATAGAGACCGAAGGCGATGGAGACGCCGGGCACGCCCTCGCCCTTCTGGCCCTCGGCGAACATCCAGGAGGCCAGCACGATCAGGGCCGGCTTCATGAACTCGGACGGCTGCAGCGAAAAGCCGCCGATCTCCACCCAGCGCGTCGCCCCCTTGGCGTGGTGGCCGAGCAGGGGAAGGGCGATCATCATCACCACGGCGGCGAGGTAGATGAAGAAGGCCGAGCGGCGGATGGCGCGCGGGCTCATCATCGAGACGGCGATCAGGATCATGGCGCCGAAGAAGGCGAAGATGCACTGGCGCACGGCGAAGTGGAACGGGTCGCCGATATTCATCCTGGCCGCCGCCGCCGGGCTGTTGCCGAACGAGAGCAGCACCCCGATGGTGATCAGGACGGCGGTCGCGCCCAGCAGCAGGTGATCGGTGGTCCACCACCAGACGCCGATGCGGGTGCGGTCGGTGCGCGGAAAGGCGTGCTGGTTGGGAGTCATCCGGTGGCGCCCTTCAACGGTCGCTGCAAAAGGCCGTGCACGGCCGAGCGGAACGCCTCGCCGCGCACCTCGAAATCGGGGAACTGGTCGAACGACGCGCAGGCCGGCGACAGCAGCACGATGGCCGGTTCGCCCGCGGCGCGCGCGTCGGCGAAGGCCGCATCGACCGCCGCCTCGACGGTGTTTGTAAGACGGTAAGGCGCCTTACCGTCGAGGGTCTTGGCGAAGTC
>DASYAQ010000046.1:0-7755 GCA_036501225.1 Caulobacteraceae bacterium
TACCCTTGCTCCGTCGGCGGGCCCATCTTCGGGGCCCCTTTCCAGCGTTCTATCGGCTCCCGCGGTCCTTTTGCCTGAGCGTTTCCGGGGCGGTTGCGCCTTCGGCGCCGAGTTCAATCGACTCGGCCTCTCCCGCGAGAGTTGGTGGTTAGGTGGCCCGGGCGGCCCGGAGAGTCAACCGCGCGCGCGGCGCCTTCTCCCCCGCGCTTGGCGGGGGAGAAGGCCGGGATGAGGGGGTCGCGCCGCTGCAAAACCCTTGCCGGACAAGGCCGTCGCGCAAAGCGCCCCTCATCCTGCCCTCTCCCGCTTTTGCGGGGCGAGGGTTCTCACATTCTTTCCGGCGCCGCTATACCGAGCAGGCCGAGCGCCGTCTCGAGCTGATTGAGCGTCGCGGCTGAGAGCGCCAGCCGCGAAGCCCGCGTCGCCGCGTCCGCCGCCGCCAGCACCGGACAGGCGTCGTAGAAGCGGGAAAAGCTCCGGGCCAGCCGATAGGCATGCTCGGCGATGAAGTTCGGCGCGCGCTTGTCATAGGCCTCGGCCAGCGCGTGGTCGAAGCCGTCGAGCCCCAGCACCAGGTCGCGCTCGGTCGGCTCGGTTATGGCGATGGCGCTAGCCTGCGCCCCCTCCTCCACCGCCTTGCGCAACAGGGATTTGATGCGCACCGCCTGATAGAGCAGATAGGGTCCGGTCTTGCCCTCGAAGGAGGAAAACCGGTCCAGATCGAAGACGTAGGAGGTGCCGCGGAAGTTCTGCAGGTCGGCGAATTTCAGCGTCGCCACGGCCACCTTCATGGCGGTATCCTCGAACTCGGCGGGCGACAGCTCGGCGCCGAGACCCGCCTCGTGCAGCCGGTTCCGCGCCTGGCCGCCGACCATCTCGATCAGGTCGTACAGCTTGAGCACCCCGCCGGCGCGGGTTTTGAACGGCTTGCCATCGGTTCCGTTCATGGTGCCGAAACCGACATGCTGCAGTTCGCCCTCGGTGGCGTAGCCGGCCAGGACCGCGGCGCGGAACACCACCTCGAAATGGTCGGCCTGGCGCTGATCGACGGCGTAGATCACCAGCTCGGGGTCGAAATAGCGCCGCCGGTCGAGCACGGTGGCCAAGTCGGTGGTGTCGTACATGGCCGAGCCTTCCGACGAGACCACCAGCAGCGGCGGCAGGTCGCGCTTATCGTCGTTGCGCGCCACGCGGACGATCTGGGCGCCTTGATCAGCGAAGAGCAGGCCCTTTTCGCGCAACTCCGCGACCATGGGCTCGATCAGGTCGTTGACGTCGCTCTCGCCCTTCCACAGATCGAAATCGATGCCAAGGGCGTGGAAGTCGCGCTGCAGCGCCGCGCGCGTCACCTCGTGGAAATGCCGCCAGAGCAGCCGGTAGCCGAACCGGCCCTGCTGCAGCTCGGCCGTAGCCCGCCGCGCCCGATCGCGAAAGGCCTCGTCGGCCTTGGCCCGCGCCGCGGCCTCCGGATAGAGCCGGTCGAGATCGTCCAGCGCCACGTGTTCGGTGAGCAGGTCGTCGATCGCCTGGCGATCGGCCTCGGAGAAGCCCGGCGGCTCGACGGCCAGCGGCGCGACCAGCGCGGCGATGTCGGGATGCTCGTCCAGGATGGCCGTGATCAACAGCCCCATCTGGAAACCCCAGTCGCCGAAATGGGCGTCGCCGACCACCTCGTCGCCGCGGAAGCGATAGAGGCGCTTCAGGGACTCGCCGATGATCGACGAGCGCAGGTGGCCGACATGCATCTCCTTGGCGACGTTCGGGCCGCCATAGTCGACCAGCACCCGGCGCGGCGCCTCGACCTGGCTCCCGCCGGCGCGCGGATCGGCGGCGATGGCCGCTGCCCGTTCGGCGAGAGCCGCGTCGGTCAGGCGCAGGTTGATGAAGCCGGGCCCCGCCACCTCGACGCTGGCCAGCCGCGCGTCGCCGCGCAGGCGCTCGGCGACCTCGGCGGCGATCTCGCGCGGGTTGCGCCCGGCGCTCTTCGCCGCCGCCAGCGCGCCATTGACCTGAAAGTCGGCCAGTTCCGGCCGGTCGGACGGCGTCACGCGCCCGAAGCGCGCCTCCAGTCCGGCCTCGGCGAAGGCCCGCGACGCGGCCTCGCCGAGCGCCGCCGTCAGATCGCTCATCCGCCTACGCCGAGGCTTCGGCGGACAGGTCCGCCAGAGCTCCGGATAGGGCGAAGGTGGGCGGGTCCGCCGAAGCTCCTATTGGAGCGAAGGTGGGCGGGTCCGCCGAAGCTCCTATTGGAGCGAAGGAGGATCATTGCGACGGCGGCTGGGCCTGCGCGGCCTGCGCCTGGGCGCTGCCGGCGTTCACCTTGAAGCGCTTGCCGGCCTGGTTGAACGCCGCCATCTCGGGCGTCACGTCAAAGCCCACCAGCACCTCGAAATTGCCGCCGGCGACATTGGCGTTGGCGCGCGGAATGACGATGCCGTCGATGTGGTCGGTCATCATGATCCGGTCGGTCCCGCCCGGGAAGTTGGCGTGGACGGTGAAATACTGCTTGTCCAGCACGCCATAGTCCTTGTCGGTGACCGCCACCCAATAGGTGTAATCCTTCGACGACCCCCGCGCCTGCGGCCCGCGGCCGAAGGCGAACAACAGCTCCATCGCCACCTTGATCGGCTCTGTCCCGGCATAGGAACAGCCGGACGACAGGTTCTGAATCTCGCCGGTGTAGCCTACCGCGTCGAAGGCTTCGCGATTGTCCTTGAGCTCGACATAGCGGGCGGCGTCCCACAGCACCTTCACGTAGGGGCAGGGTCCGGCGTTCTTCTTGCCGGGCAGATCGAGCCGCTGGGTGGTGTTCCACTCGGCGTCCTTCTTGGCCTTGGCCGCGGCGTCGTCGCCGGCGGAGCCGCCTGGGCCGCCACCGCCCGGACCACCGCCCGGACCACCGCCGCCGGGTCCGCCCTGCCCGCCATACTGGGCCAGCGCCGGCGCCGCCGGGATGGCCAGGGCCGAGATCAGGGCGGCCAGAATCAGGGGATGACGCATGGGTGAGCACTCCAAGACCCACCTGGGCGGCGGCGGTTCCCCGCCTAAATACCGGCTTCCGCCCCCGCCCGCAACGCGGCTAAAGAGCTCTCCCTCGAGGGGCGGGCCGGTTCAGAAAAACGCAAACGCCCTGATCTCGATGCTCTCCCTCGGCGGCGCATCGGGTGCGGTGTGCGGGTCGTCGAACGAGGTGTGGGCGCCCCAGCGCGCGGTTCCGTCGGTCAGGCTGTCATAGACCTTGAAGACCAGGGCCTCGTCGCGGCGCATGTTTGGGAACCAGGTCCAGCGGTGGGCGGGATTGTATTTGAACTGGTAGATCTCGCCGACGCGGTCGGGGAAGCGGCGTTCGGCGGGGACGAAGTCGGCCGCCGCCAGGCTGCGGGCGTCGGCGATGGCCAGCGGGTTGCGGGCGATCGGCGTGTTGATGGCGCGCCAGACCTGGATGATGGCCATCCGGTTCCGAAGCAGCGTCTCGGCCTCGTCGGGCAGCAGGTCGCGCAGGCGCTGGGGTCCGGACCAGCCGGTATAGTCGTTGTGCACCGACCGGACCGGCTCGCGGATTTTCCGCGCCGCGCGCTCGGCCTCGTCGCTGGTGCGCAGCGTGTGGTCGAAGACGTGGACGCGGCGCGCGCCGCTGCGCTCGGCGATCAGGCGCTGCATTTCGGGGTAATAGACCTGCGCCAGTTCCTCGGGGTCGTGGAAGTCGCGCATCCGGGTCGGGTGGTCGGCCAGTTCGAAGCCGGCCGCGTCCAGGCGGAAGCTGTCGCGGTGCGGGCGGCCGTCGTGGATGGTGACGCCGCGCGGGTCGTGCTGGCCGGTGTGCCTGATCACCCGCACATCCCCGGCGCCGGTCTCGTTCACCGGTTTGACGCCGGTGTCGATCAGGTAGTTGACCGAGGCCTCGACGGTGCGGGCCTCGAGGGTCTGGGCGGCGGCGTCCGGCATGGCGATCTCCCGCGCGGGTCTGGGGAGAAGATAGGCGATCCTGACCCGTAGCGGGAGGGGCGGAGCGCCCTATCCCATCGACCGCCTCTGCGCCAAGGCCGCCACGGTCGACGAGCCGATCGGGCCCGCCTCGTCGTAGAGGAAGCATTCGCCGATGGCGACGCCGGCGGTGGCCTGGTGGTTGACCACCTCGAGCCCGACCCACTCGGTCGTCGGCAGGCGGTGCAGATAGAGGGTCACGTCGCTGTTGATATAGCCGAGGCCCTTGTCGCCGGCATTGGCGAAGGGGCTGGCGAAGTCGGCGGCCAGGGCGACGCGGCTGAAGGGGGTCAGCGGTTCGCCGCCGATCAGTTCGCGCACCTCGCTCATCCAGATCTGACGCCGGCCGGGAGAGCCGAAGGCGCCCGAGATCGGCCGCGTCGCCCACATGCCGCCCATGCCGCCGCGGCGATCCTCGGGCTCGGGGATGTCGGCCGGCTTTGGCGCGTCCCAGTTTGGCGGCGACCAGCTGATGCTTTCCGGGTTCTGCGTGCGGCGCAGCAGCTGGCAGGTGGCGCGGGCCATGCTGGTCCCGGCGGAGAAGAATTCGGCGTCGATCACCTTGATGCGGCCGCCGTCGCGGACGACGTGGGTCTTGACCTCGACCGGCGACAGGTCCGGCAGCCGGTACATGTCGACGGTCAGGCGGGCCGGGATGAAGTCCGGATCGGCGACCAGCCGCTCGATCTCGCGGCCCAACAGGCCGACGACCACGCGGCCGTGCAGGGACTTGGGATCCCACGGGCCGCGGCTGACCTGGGTGGGAACGAAGCGGCCGCCATCGCGGGTGAAGAAGGGTTGGTTGCTCATGCGGCGGCGACCATGCCGGATTCGCGGCCGCTGTGCGAGTTGGTGGCGACGCTAGTTGACGGGCAGCATGCGCCGGTTCGGCGCATCCAGGCGAAAGCTGGCCTGCTGGACCCCCGCGCCCAGGACCGGCCAGGCCTGGACCTCGCCGCCCGACAGGCCCGCCGAGCGCGCCAGTCCGTCCAGACCGAAACAGCTCAGCGCCTCGCCGATCCGATCCAGCATGGCCGGGGTCAGGTCGGCCGGCCGGCCGGTGGCGCGATACTCGCCGGACAGCCGCATATCGACCTCATTGGCCGCCAGCAAGGCCATGGTGGCGGCCCCGACCATGTTCAGCACGCCGCAATCGGCCTCCTCCTGCGCCAGGAAGGCCCTGGCGTTCGGCTGGGCCACGATCAGGCCATCGCCGCCGAAGCGCTCGCGCAGCGTGGCCGAAAGCTCCGCCTCGGTCATCCAGGCGGGCCGGTGGCTATAGGCGGCGTGCAGCAGCCCCGACTGCACGATCTGCGCCTTGGCCTCGTAGCGCACCAGGGCGCTGGCCGTGCCGATGACATGGCTGAGGAAGGGACGCCCGTCCGGCCGATACAGGCCGTCGAACAGAAGCGTCGCCAGGTCGCAGGCCACCTCGAAGCTGCGCACATCTTCGTCGCCATAGCCCCGGGCGATGGCCTGCTCCCGCAGCGAAAAGCGGATCTGCGCCAGCTCTTCGCGGCCCATGGGCATGGCGAGATCGGCCCCGGCGGGGCCTGGCCGGCGCAAATCCACCTCCTGCAGCCGGCTGGCGGCATAGCCGATCATCGGCTCGATCATGCCGGCGCGGTCGGCGATCGGCCACCGCCGCGCGAAGGCGGCAAGGCTCCGGTCGCAGGCCGCCACGTCCCAGCGCTGGCGGTAGAAGGCGATGTCGGCCAGCGGGCGGGGGTCGAACGCCACATAGGTCACCCGCGCGGCCGGTTCGAAGACGACGTCCATCCCCTGCTCGCGCGCGAACAGGGCCAGGTCGATATGCTCGTGCACGAGAAGGACATCGTCGGAGATCGCGCCCGGACGGCTCAGAAGGTCCATGCGGCCGAGCACATAGTGGTACTCGGTATAGCCGACCTTTTCGCGCGTCATCCCCGCCGCCCGCTCCAACGGCTCGCCGGCAAGACGGTGACCCTCGGCGACAAGGCCCCTTTCCGCCTCCGGCGCCCAGGCCAGCATGCCGCCCGCCATGTGGATGGTCGGCGCCGTTCCGCCGCCGGCCTGGATGTAGAGCGGGCAGACCAGGCCGGCGCCGGTCTCCTCGGCGCAGGCGACCAGCGTCTCGAGACAGCCCCGCTCCACCAGGGTGTCGTTGTCGATGAAGGCGACGTACTTGGTCTTGACTTCGCTCAGGACGGATTTTCGCGCCGCCGAGGGGGCCATCCAGCCGTCGCGCCGCACCAGCTTGAAGTTCCGCGCCGCGGCCTGGGCCTGGATCGCCGCCTCGGTCTTGGGCGGCGCGGCGAAATCGACATAGATCAGGTCGAAGGGGATGGCATCGTCGGCGAGCACGCTGAGCAGCGACCGCTCGGCCATGAAATGCCCCTCGCGCGGCGAGACCACGACGGTGACCAGGGGCTCGGACACGGCGCGGTCTCCCCTAGCTCGGCCCATAGCCGCGCTCGCGATAATAGCGGGCGGCGCCGGGATGCAGGGGCACGTCGCCGACCCTGGTCACGCGATAGCGGTTGTAGGAGAAGACGCCCATGCTCCATTCGAACAGGTCCTGCTGTTCGTCCAGGGCCTTGGCGACGGTGTAGGCGAAATCGTCCGGCATGTCGGCGCGACCATAGATGGCGGTGCCCGAGCGCGCCACGGTGTGGATCGGCGTCTCCTGGCCGCGCAAGAGGCCGGTCGGAATGTCGCGCCGCTCAAGGCCCAGGTCGTGCGACAGCTTGGCCAGCAGGGCCTCGGGCAACTGCAGATAGACCAGGTCTTCGCGCTGGCTGGCGTCGTACCAGATGTTGAACTCCGGGGCGTTGGCCAGGTTGCCGTAATGGATGATCACGCCGGCGTCGGCGCGCTGGGCCGGAACCAGGGACGAGGCGAAGGTCGCGCCCCCCGCCTTCAGCGAGTCCATCGATGTCCCGTAATAGGGGAAGATGACGCCGGAGACGTCGGCGTCGGCGACGATCTTCAAAGGGCCAGTGTGGTCCTTGAGCTGGGCCAGGTCGGTGATGCCGGAACCGCGCCTGACCGCCACGATGATGTAGACGGGCGAGGCGATATTGGCCAGCAGGCGCAGCTGTCGGCGGGGCCCGTCCTTGGCGTAGGGCCCCGTGCCGTCATAGGCCGCGATCAGGATCTGGTCGGCGGTCGCGCCCATCTCGACATGGCCGTTGGGCGGCCGCGGGATATAGCTGTCCGGGATCACGCCATTGCCCATGTGCGGGGTCCAGGGCGGCGGCATGCGGCCATCGCCGACGATGCGCGGCGCGTCACCCATGAAGCAATGGTAGCAGATCTGCAGATCGTAGCCGTAGGGGACCAGGGCGGCCTTGACCACATCGGCCATGGCGCCCCAGGGACAGGTCTTGCAGGCCCCGCCGAACACCGGCCGGTGCGCGGCGATGCCGATGCCGGGCAGCTGGGCCGGGATGGCGGCAGCCGCCGCCGGCGTCGACTGGGCGGCGGCGTGGCCAGGCATGGCGAGCACGCTGGCGAACAGCAGCGCCAGCACGACGGCCAGGGTCTTGCCGGACCGCCGGATGCGGCGCCCCGCATCGGCCAGTGCGACCTTAAGAACCCGCTTCATGCCGACGCCTCCCACGGCAATTCTACACCACCGGATGGGCATGGCGACAGGGCGGGCGCCCCGCGGGCTCTTGACCGCGGCGCGCCGCTCCCCGATGCACGGGCATGGCCGTCTATACCGACATCACCGACGCGGAGCTGGAGGCCTTCCTGGCCGGCTACGATCTCGGCCAGCCCCTGGTGTTC
>DASYAQ010000047.1:0-2624 GCA_036501225.1 Caulobacteraceae bacterium
CGAAGGGAAAGCCGCGCAGGCGAAGGGCGTTCAGGTGGCGGCCCTGCGCCTCCAGGGTCTCCAGCGCCTCGTGCAGCGCCGGCGCGGTCGAGCCGAAATAGATCACCCCGGTCTTGCTGGCGCGGCGCGCGTCGCGGCGCACGGGGGCGGGGATCAGGGTCTTGGCGGTCTCGAACTTGCGCAACAGCCGCTGCATGTTGTCGACATAGACCGACCCCTCCTCGCTGTAGCGGGCGTAGGGGTTGCGCGAAGTGCCGCGGGTGAAATAGCCGCCGCGCTCGGGGTGGGTCCCGGGATAGGTGCGATAGGGAATGCCGTCGCCGTCGACGTCGAGATAGCGGCCGAAATCCTTGCCGGCCTCGAGTTCGTCGAAGGTCATCGCCTTGCCGCGATCGATGCGGCGATCGTCGTCCCAGACGAAGGGCTCGGTCAGCCACTCGTTCATGCCGATGTCGAGGTCGAGCATGACGAAGATGGTGGTCTGCAGCCGATCGGCCAGGTCGAAGGCCAGGGCGCCAATCTCGAAACACTCGCCCGGATCGGCCGGAAACAGCAGCGGGTGCTTGGTGTCGCCGTGCGAGGCGTAGGCGGCGGCCAGGATGTCGGCCTGCTGGGTGCGGGTCGGCATGCCGGTTGAGGGCCCGCCGCGCTGCACGTCGAAGATCACCGCCGGGATTTCGGCGAAATAGCTCAGGCCGACGAACTCGGTCATCAGCGAGATGCCGGGGCCGGAGGTGCAGGTGAAGGCCCTGGCCCCGTTCCAGCCGGCGCCGACCACGATGCCGATGGAGGCGATCTCGTCCTCGGCCTGGACGATGGCGTAGCGCGCCTTGCCCGTCTCCGGCTCGGTGCGGAAGGTCTCGCAATGGGCGGTGAAGGCCTCGGCGAGCGAGGTCGAGGGGGTGATCGGATACCAGGCGCAGACCGTGGCGCCGCCATAGACCGCGCCGAGCGCCGCGGCGTTGTTGCCCTCGACGAAGATGCGGTCGCCGACCTTGTCGGAATGGCGCACTTTCAGACCCAGCGGCCCGATGTGCTCGGCGACATAGTCGCGGCCCATGTGCAGAGCCGCGATGTTTGGCGCGATCAGCCGGTCCTTGCCCTTGAACTGCTCGCCGACCAGCTGCTCCATGACGGCAAGGTCGATGTCGAGCAGGGCGGCCAGGGCCCCGACATAGATGATGTTCTTGAACAGCTGCCGCTGGCGCGGGTCGGTATAGGCGGCGTTGCAGATGGCGGTCAGCGGCACGCCGACCACGCGGATGTCGTCGCGGAACTTGTCCGGCGGCAAGGGCTTGGTGGAATCGTAGAACAGGTAGCCGCCGGGCTCGATCTCGGCCAGATCCTTGTCCCAGGTCTGCGGGTTCATCGCCACCATCAGGTCGACGCCGCCGCGCCGGCCCATATGACCGGCCTCGGAGACGCGGACCTCGAACCAGGTCGGCAGGCCCTGGATGTTGGACGGGAAGATGTTGCGCGCGGCCACCGGCACGCCCATGCGCAGGATCGCCTTGGCGAACATCCCGTTGGCGCTGGCCGAGCCGGACCCGTTCACATTGGCGAACTTGACCACGAAGTCGTTGGTGCGGGTCAGGGTATCGAGGATCGGCGTCAGGGCGTTCATTTCGGGTCGCTCACTCCGCGGCGATCTTCTGCGCGGGAGCGGGGCCTTCCGCATAGGTCATGTCGAGCAGGAACTTCTGCATATCCCAGGCCCCGGTCGGGCAGCGCTCGGCACAGAGGCCGCAGTGCAGGCAGACATCCTCGTCCTTGACCATGACCCTGCTCGTCTTCAGCGGATCGGAAACGTAGAGATCTTGCGTCAGGTTCATTGCCGGAGCGCTAAGACGGTTCCGCAGATCGGCTTCGTCGCCATTGTCGGTGAAGGTGATGCAGTCCATCGGGCAGATGTCGACGCAGGCGTCGCACTCGATGCACAGCGGCTCGGCGAACACCGTCTCGATATCGCAGTTCAGGCAGCGTTCCGCCTCGCGATAGCCCAGCACCTGGTCGAAGCCCAGTTCGACCTCGAGGCGCACGTTGCCAAGCGCCTCGGCCTTGTCGCGCAACGGCACGCGGTAGCGCTGGTCGTTGACGATGTCGTTGTCGTAGCTCCACTCGTGGATGCCCATCTTCTGGCTGACCAGGGTGATTCCCGGCGCCAGCCGCTCGCGCACGTCCTGGCCATTGCAGAGCTTGTCGATGGAGATGGCCGCATCGTGGCCGTGAGCGACGGCCCAGATGATGTTCTTCGGACCAAAGGCCGCGTCGCCGCCGAAGAAGACGTTCGGCAGGCTCGAGCCCATGGTGATCGGATCGATCTTGGGCATGTCCCATTCGTCGAATTCGAGGCCGGCGTCGCGCTCGATCCAGGGGAAGGAATTTTCCTGGCCGACGGCGACCAGCACGTCGTCGCATTCGATCAGGTGATCGGGTTCGCCGGTGGGAACCAGACGGCGGCGGCCCTTTTGGTCGTATTCGGCGGCCACCTTCTCGAAGATCACGCCGGTCAGGCGGCCGTTGTCGTGGACGAATTCCTTGGGCGTCAGGAAGTTGAGGATCGGAATGTCCTCGTGCATGGCGTCCTCCTTCTCCCAGGGCGACGCCTTCATCTCCTCGAAACC
>DASYAQ010000048.1:0-12564 GCA_036501225.1 Caulobacteraceae bacterium
GCCTCCTTCCAGGAGACCACCCGGGTGCTGACCGAAGCCTCGGTGCAGGGCAAGATCGATACGCTGGAAGGCCTGAAGGAGAACGTCATCGTCGGCCGGCTCATCCCGGCGGGCACCGGCGCCTATCTGCGCGGCCTGCAGCGCATCGCCACCAAGCGCGACGAGACGCTCGCCGCCAGCCGCGCGGTCGAGGTGATCGAAGAACAGCTGCCGGCGGAAATCGCCGCCGCCGCCGAAGCCGAACAGGCGCCGGCCGAATAGGGCGCCCCTTTATCCCAAAACCCCTTCCCCCTCGCGGGGAAGGGGTAGCGGGGACGTCAGTGTCCGCCGCGCTCGGTGATCCTGCTAGTCCCGCGCAAGCGGGACCTCAGATTTTCACCACCAAGTACACAAAGGACACAAAGGGTCAGCGCTGACCCTTACTCTTCTTGGTGTGCTTGGTGTGCTTTGTGTCAAAATCTGCCGCGGCCCGCGGGTCACAGCCCGACGGGCATCTCTCCGGCCCGGCTGATCGCCTCAGGGCCTATCGGACGTTGCCCATGTTGCAGCGGAGATAGGGGCAGGTGTCGTTGATCGGGTCGGGCGGCGGGGTCGGCCTGTCCGGTTCGCAGTCACGCCCGGCGGCGCATCGCAGGCCGGGATAGTCGTGGCTGCTGTTGCTGGTCTGATAGCGGCGCCAGGCTTCGTTGACCTCGCCCTCGTGCTGAATATAGGACGGCGGCTGGATGGCGAAGGCCGGGCCGCCGCGACCGACCGCGTTATGCTTACAGGCCTCTCGTTCCGCCGCCGTCAGGTTCACGGCGTCCGGATGGGCGCAGCCGAAGCCCAGGCGCAGCGCATCGCGCAATCCATTTGGTCCGACCGCGGCGCCCGGCGGGGCTGAAGCCGCCGCCTGCGCCGCGGGGGAGGCCGAGGCCGCGGCCGCTTGCGGCGCCGGCGGCAACAGCACCGGCGCCAAGGGCGCCTGGATGAGTGACGGCGAGGTGTGGGCGATCGGCGTCGGGGCCGGCGTCGGGGCCGCGTGGGCGACCGGGGTCGCCGCCTTGACCCGCACGGTCGGCGCCGCCTTCGGCGCAGGGGTCGTGACCGGGGTCGGCGCCGCCGCCGCGGCCGGTTGCACCGGCGCGGGCTGGGGTTTTGCCGGGGCGGCCGGGGCCGGCGTCGTCGGCGTGACCTTTTCCACCGGCGTCGGCTTGGGTGTCGGCGGGATGATCGGAATCGGGATCGGCGGCGGCTCCGTCAGCGGCGGCGCCAGGCTGACCTGGATCGCCGGTGACTCCACGTCCGCGATCGGCTTATCAAGCTCGAACGCCAGTCCGATCAGGATGGCGATATGGAAGGCCGCCGAGGCGACCGCGCCGATCGACCTTTGCCTCGTCGTGACTCTGGCGCTCGGCATAGGGACGCCCCTGTCGGGATGGCCGGACGGTGAGGCTCCATGATGGCACGAACCGGCGCGCGGTGTCGTCAGTCCGCGCGCCAGAACCGACAACATCAACCCCGATTGGAGCTTGGAGCCATGACCTGTAGCGCGGCGCGCCACTTTTTTCTTGCAGATGTAGCGCAGAGCGCTACGATCCGGGCGTGACAATCCAGAGTTGGAAGAACCATCGGGCCAAGGCGGTCTTCGAGGGGCGCGACCCAGGCAAGGGCTTCCCGGCCGATCTGATCAACAGCGCCCGTCGCCGACTTCTGCGTCTCGACGCAGCGCAGACGGTTGAAGACATGCGGATTCCACCGAACCATCGGCTCCGCAGGCTCGACGGCGACCGCGCCGGACAATGGTCGATCGGCATCAACGACCAATTCCGGATCACGTTCGTGTGGGGCGAAGCCGGGCCGGAAGACGTCTGGTTCGGCGATTATCATTGAGAGGCGACGATGACCGACTTCACCACCTTCGAAACGCCGGCGCCGCATCCCGGCGAACACCTCCGCGAAGACTTCATGCCGGAATATGGCCTGACCGCCGGCGCGCTGGCCCGCGCCATGGGCCTGAAGGATCGCACCCGGATCGAGCGCCTGGTCCGGGAGAAACAGCCGGTGACGGCCGACACGGCGCTGCGGCTGGCCCGCGTGTTCGGCAATTCCGCCCAATTCTGGATCAGCCTGCAAACCACGCACGATCTCTCGGTCGCGGCGATCGCCGCGCGTGACGAACTGGCGGCGATTCCGATGTTGGAAGCGGCGCGGTGAGGAAGGCGGTTTGCGTCGTCATCGAATCGGCGACCTTAGCGAGCGGTCGGCGACTCGACGGCGAGTGAGTTTCAATCGTGCACGCTTCTGCGCCTGAACGGACCGGGGTTCGCCGGGCCGCACGTTTGAGCCGTTGGGGGGCAGCCGGCTTTCTGGCGTTGGCGGCGCTGTTCCTGGCGTCGGATATCGCCCTGCACCCGATCGTGCTGTGGGACGAATCCAGATTGGCCGTCAACGCCCTGGAGATGAGTCAGCGCGGCTTCAGCCTGGTCACCACCTATGGCTTCCATCCGGACCTGTGGAATACCAAGCCGCCGCTGCTGATCTGGCTCGAGGCGGGGTCGCTGCGGCTGCTTGGCCCGAGCGAGTGGACGTTGCGGCTGCCCTCGCTGCTTGCGGCGATCGGCACAGTGGGTCTGGTCATGCGGTTCAGCTGGCGGCTGGGCTGCTCGCGTTTCGTGACCCTGGCCGCGCCGCTCATGCTGCTGCTCAGCCCTGGCTTCTTCGGTTTGCATGCCGGGGAGTCGGCCGACTACGAGATGCTGCTTTGCCTGTTCACCACCGCCTATCTGCTGCTGCTATTCGAGCTTTTGCACAGCCGGCGGCCCGACCCGGCCCGCGTCCTGCTCTGCGGCCTGCTGATCGCCGGCGCCTGCCTCACCAAGGGGGTGGCGGGGCTGGTGCCGGGGACGGGAGTGTTCGCCTATGTGCTGGTCAGGGGCCGCTGGCCGCGGCTCTTCAAGACCCCCTGGTACGGATTGGCGGCCCTGGTCGTGGTGGTCCTGGTCGGTGGATTCTATGTGCTGCGCGAGCGGGCCGCGCCTGGTTATCTGAGCGCCGTGATGAACAACGAGCTGGGCGGTCGCTATCTGCATGGCATGAGCGGCCACGTGCAGCCGCCCTATTACTACGTCCAGTACCTGTTCACCCTCTTCGCCTGTGGCCCGCTGCTCCTGCTGCTGTCTGCCGCGCCGTTTCTGCGATGGAGGCCGACGAAATCCGCCGCCTTCCTGACCTATGCCAACTTCGTCACCATTGGGCTTCTGCTGGTCTACAGCCTGAGCCGCACCAAGATCTTCTGGTACCTGGTTCCAATCTATCCGATCGTCTCGATCGCGGTCGCCATCGCCGCCGAGCGCGCCCTGCAAGCGCTGCCCTATCGGCCACAACAGCCGGTGCAGCTGGCCAACCTGGCCGTGGCGATGCTGGCGATCTACATGGTCGGCAACGGGCTCTATCAGAAGATCGTCGTCTTCCCGCCGTTCGAAGACACGCCGCAAGCCCGCTATGGGTCGGTCTTCGCCCAACTGGACGGGCAGGGGCTGCGCCGCATCCGCACCCTCGATGGCGGCGTCGACAACGACGACAGTCTGATCGACTACACGCCGCAGCGGTACTTTTACTCTCTGGTCTGGCGCGCCCGCGGCCTCGACATCCGCGTTCAGGCCCCGGCTCAGCCGGTCGTCCTGGCCGCCGGCGAGGTGCTGGTCACCTGCGATCCGCGTTATCTGACCGGGGTCGCCGCGCGCGGCACGTCGCTGACCAGTGTTCAGGATTGTGCGGCCGTGCCGGCCGGTCCGGCGCATGCCGGCTAGGGAGCGACCGGTGCTCCCAGCGGGTCCGCGGCCGAGCCCGTGGCCCTGGGCGATCGGGCTGATGGCGTTCGCTGTCATCTTCCTGACCTGGGACATTGCGTCCCGGCCGATCGTCTTGTGGGACGAGTCCCGCCTGGCGGTGAACGCCCTGGAAATGAGCCAGCACGGCTTCAGCCTGATCACGACCTATGGCTTCCAGCCGGACCTTTGGAACACCAAGCCGCCGTTGCTGATCTGGCTGATGGCCGGATCGATACGGCTGTTCGGGCCGGAAGAGTGGGCGATCAGGGCGCCGTCGCTTCTCGCGGGGCTGGCGACCCTCGCCCTGGTCATGCGATTCAGCTGGCGGCTCAGCCGGTCGGCCGGCGTGGCCGCGACGGCCACCCTCACCCTGTTGCTTAGCTTCGGCTTCTTCGGGAACCATGCCGCGGCGTCCGGGGACTACGACGCCCTGCTCACCCTGTTCACGACCGGCTACATCCTGCTGCTGTTCGAGACACTGCACCGTCGGCGTCCAGACGCCAGCCGGGTGATCGCTTGTGGGCTGCTGATCGCCGGAGCTTGCCTGACCAAGGGCATCGCCGGCCTGGCGCCGGGCGCCGGCATCGCCACCTATGTCCTGGCGCGTCACCGCTGGCCGCGGCTGTTCCAGACGCCCTGGTACGCGGCGGCGGGCCTGATCGCGGCCGTCCTGGTAGGCGGCTACTACGCCCTGCGCGAGGCCGCGTCGCACGGCTATCTGGCCGCCGTCATCTACAACGAGATCGACGCCCGCTACGTCCGTGGATTCCGCGGCCACATTCACTCGCCGCTCTTCTATCTGGGCGTGCTCAGTCGCGCTTTTGCGTTCGGACCGGCCTTCGCGCTGCCGTTTTTGGCGATGGCGACGCCCTGGAAAAGGACGAAGTCAGCGGCCTTCCTGGTCTATGCCAACCACGTCAGCCTGTTGTTGATCCTGGTCTATAGCCTCGGACGAACCAAGATATTCTGGTATCTGATGCCGATCTATCCGGTTCTGTCGATTGCGTTCGCCATCTCGGCCCGCCATGTCCTGGGCTTGCTCAGGCGGAACGGGCCGGATTTGCTGACACGGCCGATTGTTGGCCGAGTCAGCCTGCTGGACGGGCTTGTCGGTCTCGCGGCGGCGGCGGCGGCGCTTGGCGCTCTCGTCTACGACGTCAAACTGCCGGTCGGCATGAACCTGCCGCAGGGACGCTACGGCCAGGTGTTCGCGCAGCTGCAGCGGCAGGGGATCTTGCATATCCGCACGCTCGACAGCGGCGTCCCGAACGACGAACTTCACGGCTACACCCCGCAGCTTCGTTTCTATTCGCTGGCTTGGCGCGGGCGCGGTCTCGACGTTGCGCCTGGCGACCCCAACACCTTTGCGGCGGAGGCCAGGAACGCGGTGCTGGTCACGTGCGATCCCCGCTATCTGGACAAGGTGAGGGCGCTCGGCCCGCCGCGCACCAGCATCGCCGATTGCGCCGCGGCGGCCGGCCCCTCAGGCCGGTGAGTCCGCCTGGGGACGGAAGACCCACAGGCGGCATAGAAAGAAGAGCGCGACCGAATAGACCGCCATGGCCATCAACTGGGCGGCGACGTGCTGCGCCGAGCCGCCGCCAAGGGCCGCGCCGGCAAGGCGCAGAACGATCTGGTTCAATACGAAGGCGCCGGCCGCGGCGGTCAGGTAGCGCAGGCCAGCGGCGGGAAGCCCGGATCGGCTACGGAAGACAAAGCCGCGATTGAGCACGAATCCGACGCTGATCCCGACGGCGTAGCCCGCGGCGTTGGCCAGGGGCGGCGACAGGCCCAGCACCGGGTCGAGCACCACGACGACCGCAAAGCCTATGGCCGTATTGACCAGGCCCGCCAGGCCGAAGCGGGCGATCTGGCCGATCGACTCAGCCATGGGCGAGCGCGTAGTACTGCGCGCCGATGGGCAGGTGTTTCATGTAGGGCTCAAGCCCGCGAAAGGCCGCCAGGGACCCGGGAAAGAAGCCGGTATAGGCGATCTCGACCCTGGCGAATCCGGCCTCGTGAAGACGTCGCTTCAAGGTCCCGGCGGGGATCAGCACGGCGTGTTCGTCGAACGCGCAGGTCGCCACGATATGTTGCGTCACCGGATTGATCGGGTTGTGCTCGAAGATCACGACGGCCCCGTCCGGCGACAGCGTCTGGCGAAGCCGCCGCAGCAGCTCGACATGTTCATCCGAGTCGATGTGGTGGAAGACGCAGGCCGAGAATGCCAGATCGACGCTCCCGTCCGGCGCCATCGGACCTTCGCCGCCATAGAGTTCGAAGCGGGCCATGCCGGCGAACCGGCGGTGGGCGATGGCCAGGCTCTTGTCGGAGACGTCCAGGGCGATGATCTCGGCATCCGGAAAGCTCTGATGGAAATGCGGCACCGAATTGCCGATGCCGGCGCCGAAATCCAGGATGGTGTGGGGGGTGGCGCGACCGCGCCTGGTCCAGACGCGGTGGATCTCGTCGATCTTGTAGCGGGCGAAATACTCCGGACTCTCGCCGCTGACCGCGATGTTCCTGGCGTGGGTCTCGAGATACTCGTCGGCGAACCGGTCGAATTCGGCGATATCCAAGGCTTCAGCCTCCCGCCTCGCCCGGAGGCGGGCGATGGGTGACGATCTCGTCGACCAGATAGAGCGGCCGGTGCTTGCCCTGCATATAGACCCGGCCGAGGTACTCGCCGACGATGGCAAGGCAGATCAGCTGGGCGGTCGAGAAGAAGACGATGATCAGGGCCAGGCTGGTCCAGCCCTGCGTGGCCCGGCCGAGCGCGAAGCCGATCACCGCGTAGATGGCCAGCGCGATGGCGACGCAGACGCCGAGCGCGCTCAACAGGCCGGCCAGGCGCAGCGGCGCGGTCGAGAAGCTGGTCAGGCCGTCGACCGCCAGCCGCAGCATCTTCGGCAGGGTGTAGCCGGTGGCGCCGGCGTGGCGCGGGTCGCGATCGTAGAGCAACTCCACCTGCCTGCCGCCCAGCCAGGCGATCATGCCGCGCAGGAAGCGGTCCTGCTCCGGCATGGCGTTCAGCCGCTCGACGATCCGCCGCGACATCAGCCGGAAGTCGCCGGTGTCCTTGGGGATCTCGACCTCGGCCATGGCCCCCAGCAGCCTGTAGAACAGGCTGGCGCTGGCCAGCTTGAAGCGGCTTTCCCGGGCCCGTTCGCGCCGACGGCCATAGACGACGTCGCAGCCCTCATCCATGCGCCGCATCATCTGTCCGAGCAGTTCGGGCGGATCCTGCAGGTCGGCGTCGATGATCATCACGCGCGCGCCACGCGCCAGGCCGAGGCCCGCGGTGACCGCCAGCTGGTGGCCGTGGTTGCGCGCCAGGTTGACGCCGACGACGTTGGCGCAGGCCCGCGCCTGGGCCTCGATCAGCCGCCATGAGCCGTCGCGCGAGCCGTCATTGACCAGGACGAGCTCAAAGTCGTCGCCGCAGGCGTCCCGCGCGGCGGCCAGCATGCGTTGGCAGAAGGCCGCCAGCGTCTCCTGCTCGTTGTAGCAGGGCGCAACGATGCTGAGGGCCGGGACGCGGTCTTCGAGCGGCGCGGGCGCGGCGGCGATCTTCAGCTCGGCCTTGCGCTTGGCGTGCGCCGGAAATTCGACGCGGGCCGGCTCGTCGTCCTGCAGCTTATCCCCGACCGCCAAGGCGCGCTCCGATGCGTGACCGGCCGCCAGACTGCCGGAGGCCGCGTTAAAGGCCTTATAACGCTGTTCGGGCGGGATGGCTCGCCCAGAGCGCGTTGCGCAAAAGTGGATGCCGGTTTTGCGATAACAACGCGCTCAAACCCTGAATCTAGAGCACGATGAGATCAGGCGACCTCGCGGTCCTGGCCCGCGGGTGCGGCGACGATTGGCCAGCCGATGGTGGACTCGTGGGCGCGGACGTTGCGCAGCCACCAGGCCCAGTCCTCCGGGACCAGCGAGAAGGGGTCGGGATGGGCAAGTTCGCGCGCCGCCCAGACCGGCCAGTGCGGATTGGCCAGCGCCGGGCGGCCGAGCAGGACCAGGTCGATCAGCTCGTCGCGGATCACCTGGTCGGCCACCGCCGGCAGGCCCAGGTTCCAGCTCACCCCAACCGGTATGCCCACCTCGCGCCGCACCCGCGCGCCGCGCTCGACCATGAAGGCCAGGTCCGCGAAGGGCAGGGCGTTCATCTGGTTGGTGTTCAGGCCGAGGCTCAGGTCGGCGAGGTCGAGGCCGTGCGCCTTCATCCGGCCGACCGCGAACACCGCGTCGTCGAAGCGGATGCCCTCGTCGTTCAGGTCGTCGGCGCCCAGCCGCATGGTCAGCGGCAGCCGCTCGGGCCAGACCGCGCGCACGGCGTCCAGCGCCTCGGTGTGGAAGCGCAGCCGGTTTTCCAGGCTGCCGCCGTATTCGTCGCTGCGCTTGTTGGCCAGCGGCGAGAAGAAGCTGGCGCCCAGATAGCCGTGCGCGAAGTGCAACTCCAGCCACTCGAACCCGGCCTCACAGGCGCGCCGCGCCGCCTGGGCGTAGCTCTGATGGATGGACTTGATCTCGGCCTTGGTCAGTTCGTGCACCGGGTATTTGTACTTGCCGCCATAGGGGATGGGGGAGGGGCCGCTGACCTGCCAGCCGTCCGGATGGTCGGGGGCGAGCTGCGCGCCGCCCTCCCAGGGTTTCAGCTCGCTGCCCTTGCGCCCTGTGTGGCCGAGCTGGGCGGCGGCCACCGCGCCCATGTCCTTGATGATCGCGGTGACCCGGGCCAGGCCCTCGATCTGCGCATCGTCGTAGATGCCGCCGCAACTGGTGCTGGTGCGGCCCCGCGGGGTGATCGCCAGCTGTTCGGCGAAGACCAGGCCGAAGCCGCCGGCGGCGCGCGCGCCCAGCATCATGACGTGGAAGTCGTTCATCAGCCCGTCGACGGACCGGTACATGGTCATCGGCGACACCGCGATGCGGTTGCGCAGGGTGACGCCCTTCAGGGTGTAGGGACTGAACAGATCGGGCATGGTTGGCTAGCTCGCGGCCTCCGGCAGCGCGGTCGGTTCCCCGACCAATTCGTCGCGATCCGCGAAATCCATGCCGTCGCCTCCGGTTACTTCGGCGTCGTCGAATGCTCGCCGCCGTCAGGCGCCTTATAACGAGGTTTGCGCGCCCTGGCTCGCGGACGGCGCGGGTCTTTGTGGAAGAACGGTTGGACAGATGGAAACCCGACTAGGTCGCCTTTCGGACATGACCCCCCTGGAGGCTCCGGCGGATCGTATCAGGGCCGCGTGGTTCGCCGGCGCCCAGGAGCACGCGCTGGGCCGCGCGGTCGGGGTGAACCAGTTCGGCGTCAACCACCTCACCCTGGCGCCAGGCGCCTATTCGGCCCTGCGCCACTGGCACGAGGGCGAGGACGAGTTCGTCTACGTGGTCGAGGGCGAGGTGAGCCTGATCGACGACAATGGCGAACACGTCCTCACCCAGGGCGGGTTCGCGGGCTTTCCGGCCGGCGTCGCCAACGCGCACCATCTGGCGAACCGCTCCAGTTCGCCGGCCAGCCTGATCGTCGTGGGCGCGCGCCAACGCGGCCTGGAGACGATCCACTATCCCGACGACCCCGAGCTTGGCATCGGCACGGTCCTGCGTGACGCCGACGGCGAGCGCGTGGCGCGCTGATTGGCCGCGCCCGACCCCATCCAAGCCGCAAGATAGGGTGGCGGTTGGCGCAATTGAAACCTAGGATATCGACGGGGCTGGAGGGGCGTGCGTTGAACAGGGTTCGGTTAGCGGTCGCTGTGGCGGCCGCGTTGGTTGTCTTGGGCGGGGTTGCGATGGCGGACCCGCCCGCCGCGCCGGCGACGCGGTCCAAGCAGGCCATCTACAACGAGGGGCAGGCCGCCTACGACGCCTCGGATTGGGACAAGGCGATCGCCGATTTCAGCGCGGTGCTCGCGGACGTTCAGAGCGATAGCCGGTCGGATGCGATCATTCGCATCCGGCTTGCCGACGCCCTGGTCGATGTCGGTCGTCTCGATGAGGCGCAAGCCCAGGCCGCAAGGGCGGTCGCGGCCTTGCGGCCGATGGCGCGCGGCGCGGACGCGGACCTGGCCGACGCCTACCTGACCCTGGCCGATTCGCTGCGGGTGGGCCTCGACTATGACGGCGCGATCGACAACTTCAAACTGGCCGCGGCCAACGCCGCTGGGGCGGATGCGGCCGAACAGGCGCTCGAGGCGAAGATCGGCCTCATTCAGGCCAGCGTGGTGACCCAGCCCGAGCAGGCCGCCGCCACCCTGGACGCCATGCTGGCCGATCAGGCTGCTTTGAAGGCGCAGCCCAAAATATGGCAGGCGCAGCTCTATTCCCTGCGCGCCCGCGCCGAACTGAACCGCGGCGATCCGATGAAGGCGCTGGGCTTCATCAAGCAGGCCATGGAGTTGTCCGGCGGCCTCAACGGCTCAAAGGTCAGCCTCGCCCAGGTCGCCATCCGCGGAGATGCTGCGCTGATCTATTCGGCGCTGCGTGAGCCCGATAACACCCGCGAGTATCTCGCCTACACCGGCGCCGGCCGCTTGCCCGATAACTTCTGGATGACGGGCGCCGCCCTCGACCCGCCGGTCTGCGGTCCGGAGATCGCGCCGGAAGACAACGCCGTGGTCGAGTTCGCCATCGCCGCGGACGGACGCACCGCCGCGGTCGCGCCGGTCTGGTCCAGCCGGCCCGGCGACACCGGCCTCGCCTTCGCCCGCGCCGTCCGAGACTGGCGTTGGCGGCCCGAGGCGATCGCCAAGCTGGACGGGTTCTGGCGTCAGTCTGTCCGGGTCGAGCTGCGCTGCGCCACGCGACCGCCGGCGCTTGAGCTGAAAGAACCGTTCGAGAAGGTCACGCGGGATTGGCTCGCCGCTCATGGCGACAGCGAAGAACTCTACGATATCGGCCCGAAGGCGCTGGCTGCCTCCAACGCCGCGCCACCGGCTGACATGGCGCGGATCACCGCGCTCTTTCGCCAGATCAGCCGTGAGACCAGCGCAAGCAAAGCCGTCGCCGAAGTCAGCCAACTCGACGCCATGCTGGTTCAGGCCGGCGCGCCGGTAGAGGCTCGGGCCTTGGCCATCGACATGGGCGCGGCGAACGAAGGTGGCGGCGGGATGAACTCCTGGGCGTCCGGCCGCGTCGCCGCCCTCAACACAGCCCTGCCCAGGCTCGACACGGCAACAGGCGGCCAACGGTCGGCGGCCTGGCTGCGCGTGGAGTTGGCCGTCGCACTTGAGACGGTCGGTAATTTTTCCGGCGCCAGGAACCTTCTGGACGCCGTTGTCGCGCTGCCGCCCGATGTGCTGGCGGCCGATGATCCGATCAGGAGCGTCGCCGTTCTGCACCTTTCGCTGATCGACAAGCGGGAGGGCAAGCCCTTGGCTGCCCGGTCGCGGCTGGTCGCGGCCGGCCTGACGAGCCAGAAGTGCGATCTCCTGGACGTCAAGCCGATCGCCACCAGCGGCTACACCAACTCGTCGGAATTTCCTGATGAAGCCCAGCGTTGGGGCTTCGAAGGTTGGGTGGAGGCGGGCTTCGATATCGGCGCCGACGGGGACGTCAAGGGCGTCCGCGCGCTGATCTCCTATCCGCCTTTCGTGTTCGACGACGCCACCGATAAGGTCGTTTCGACCTTGCGCTATCTGCCGCCGACTCTGGGCGACACGGCGCTCGGTTGCACGGGCCAGACGATCAGGGTCGACTATAGACTGCCGGGCGTTCGCTGACCGCCGCTAAGGTTCGCCGGAGTCGAGAGCCGCGCCCGACAAATGCTTTGACCTTTGCGGCTGGTTTCCCTACTTTCCGCGCTCTTTTCGAGGGCCGGGGCGATGAGCCTCGTGTCCCGATAGGCCGGAAGTCCCCTCAAGGACCTCAGACGCGCCGGATCGCAGCGATGCGCCCGGCGCCGTTTCGTGTTTATCGGGCGCCTTTGGAAAACCGTTTTATCGAGCGAAAGACCTGAATGCCCACGATCAACCAGCTTATCCGCAAACCGCGGCGCCCCAAGCCGACGCGCAACAAGGTGCCGGCGCTGAAGGGTTGCCCGCAACGCCGCGGCGTCTGCACCCGGGTCTATACGACCACGCCGAAGAAGCCGAACTCGGCGCTGCGCAAGGTCGCCAAGGTGCGGCTGACCACCGGCATCGAGGCGCTGTGCTACATCCCCGGCGAAGGCCACAATCTGCAGGAGCACTCGGTGGTGCTGATCCGCGGCGGCCGGGTGAAGGACCTTCCCGGCGTGCGCTATCACATCCTGCGCGGCGTGCTCGACACCCAGGGGGTGAAGGATCGCAGACAGCGCCGGTCGCTCTATGGCGCCAAGCGGCCCAAGTAAGGAATTCAAAGCATGTCCCGCCGCCGCCGCGCTGAAAAACGCGAAGTCCTGCCCGATCCCAAGTTCCACGACCTGATCGTCACCAAGTTCATGAACTACGTCATGCACGAGGGCAAAAAGGCCGTCGCCGAGAACATCATCTACGACGCCTTCGACATTCTCGAGGCCAAGCGGCGCGACATCGGCCCGCTGGAGACCTTCCACTCGGCGCTCGACAATGTCGCGCCCTCGGTCGAGGTGCGCTCGCGCCGGGTCGGCGGCGCCACCTACCAGGTGCCGGTCGAGGTGCGCCCGGATCGCCGCCGCGCGCTGGCCATCCGCTGGCTGGTCACCGCGGCGCGCAAGCGCGGCGAGAACAACATGACCGAAAAGCTGGCCGCCGAGCTGTTGGACGCCTCCAACAACCGCGGCACGGCGGTGAAGAAGCGC
>DASYAQ010000049.1:0-15502 GCA_036501225.1 Caulobacteraceae bacterium
GTGAACTGCAGGTAGCCGACGCCGTCCTGCTCGCCGTCGTTGAAGTCGGGGTTGCGCGCGTGTCCCTGATCCGCAGCCGCCGCGATGAACAGGTCGGAAAAGCTGTGGCGCATGACCGGATCGGAGACGGCCAGTTCGCCGGCGCCGCCGTGGACGGCGTTTTCGCCGCCCTGGTTGCGCTCGCCGCGCTTGAACAGCGGCAGCACGTCGTCCCAGCCCCAGCCGGGATTGCCCAGCTGGCGCCAGTGTTCGTAGTCCAGCGGGTGGCCGCGCACATAGAGCATGCCGTTGATGGCGCTCGATCCGCCCAGGCCCCGCCCGCGCGGCCAATAGATGCGCCGGTCGTTCAGCTCGGCCTGCGGCTCGGTGAAATAGCCCCAGTTGTGCGGGCCTGGCTTGAACAGCCGCGCCATGCCGGCGGGGATCTTGATCCAGGGGTCCTTGGGCTCGGGCCCGGCCTCGAGCAGCAGCACGCGCGTCGCCGGGTCGGCCGACAGCCGGTTGGCCAGCACGCAGCCGGCGGACCCGGCGCCCACGATGACATAGTCGAACTGGTCCAAGGTCTCTCTGTCACTCCCTGATCCCGAGCATAGGCCATGGCGGAGGCGAACGCGCGAGCCGCAATTCGGCCGTCGCGCTCAGGTCAGCGGTTCCAGCAGCGCCCTGACCGCGCCCACGAACTCGTCCGGGCAGTCCAGATTGACCGGATGGCCGCCCTCCAGGTCGGCTATGCGCAAGCCCGGCAGGGCCTCTTCCGCCCGGTCGCGCAGCGGCTGGAAGCGCTTCTCGCGCCGGCCGTTGACCAAGAGCGTCGGCATGCGCATCTCGCCGAAGCGGGCGGCGACCGAGAGGCCCGGCGAGGTCCAGCGCATCCCCTGGGCCACACCGTGCACCGAGATCAGCTCGGCGTCGCCCACCAGTTCGTCCTCGACCGCGGCCGGCAACCGGCCGGTGCGTTTGGGATAGAAGGGCATGGCCTCCAACGCCGCCCGCCCGCGCGCCTCGAACCCCGCCAGCCGCTCGAGCCGGGCCGCCTCTCCCGCCGCCGGATAGGCCGGCCCCAGCGCCGAGCTGGAATTGGTGAAGGCCTGGGCCGCAATCCGCTCCGGATGCGCCAGCGCATAGTTGAGCGTCAGCCCGGCCCCGAACGACTGGCCGCACACCGCCCAACGCTCCACGCCCAAATCCATCCGCAGCGCCTCGAACCGCGCGATATAGGCCGCCACGGCATAGGCCGCCGGATCGTCCGGCGTCTCCGAGCGCCCATGCCCCAAGAGCTCGACCACCACCGGCCGGCAGAACCGCTCCAGCTCAGCCAGATTCGGCCGCCACTGCGCCCGGCTGGAGCACAGGCCATGCACCAACATCAGATAGGGTCCAACCCCGCGCTCGGAGACCTCGACGTGCATCATGGTTTGGACCGAGCGCTCGGCTGCATTTCCACACTCTCCTCGACCTAACTACCGTCTGGGTCATCCGCCCGCAAAGCCCGCGCCTCTACTCGCGCTGTGGGAGGGTCGAGAGCGGCGTTCGCTGTTTGGCAGAAACTGGGGACACGTACGCCTGTATCGGGCCTCGCGCGGACTGGCTAAGGGGTCTGAAGGCGTACGTGTCCCCCGATTTCCCCCCAACACGCTGGAACCCGTCGCCGACGACCTGTAAGCCAAACCATGTCTCTGCCCCATGCGCCCCAGGCCGTCATCTTCGACATGGATGGGCTGCTGTTCGACACCGAGGCGCTGTACCAACAGGCGTTCCTCGAAGCGGCCAGGCTGGGCGGTTACGACGTCCAGGTCGACGTCATCCGGCAAATTATCGGGATGCCTTGGGTGCGGGGTCGCGGCCTGATGCTGCAGCGGCTTGGCGAACCCTTTCCCATTGACGAATACTACACGCGGATGACCGACAGGTTCGAGGTGCTGTCGGCGAGCGACCTCCGGCTCAAGCCTGGCGTGCTCGAATTGCTCGACCTGCTGGACGATCTCGATCTTCCAAGATGCATCGCGACCTCGTCGTCCCACCAGACGGTGTCCGATCATCTGTCGGCGCATGACCTGACCCATCGCTTTCATGCGGTGATCGGCCATGGCGACTACGGCAATTCCAAGCCGGCGCCGGACCCTTACCTGCTGGCAGCGGAGCGTCTGGCGACGCCAGCCGGCTTCTGTCTGGCGCTGGAGGATTCCCATAGCGGCGTTCGCTCCGCCTCCGCGGCGGGCATGATGACGATCATGGTGCCCGACCTCGTCCCCCCGACGGCCGAGATCAGCGCCCTCTGCCTCTGCGTGGCCGAAAGCCTCCACGACGTGAGGGCGCTCGTCGCGGGTTCGTCAGCGTCCAGAATTGCGAAGTCTGAAAGGGGCGAGAGCGATGGATGAGACCGAGGAGCTGATTGGGCTCTGTTGCCGCGCGCTCGCCGCGCAGATGATCGCCGCGCCTGGGATCGAGCTGCACATGACGCGGAACTGCGTTCTGGGTCTGACCGACGAGCCTCTGGCCGATCACAACAGGCTGACCCTGGGCGCCGATCCCGACGCCGAAGGATTCCTCGTTCGATCGGTGGCGCGGGCGAAAGAACGAGGCGTGCCGCTGACGGCCGTCGTGAGCCCCCGTGTGGCGCAGAGTCTCGCGGCGGTGGCGACGCAGCTGGGCTTCACCGCCGTCGGCTCCACGCCGCTCATGGTGCTTCGCCCGGACGTTCCCGTTCAACCGAGCCGCCCCACGACCATCGTCCGCGCGCTCGGCCCGGAGCTGGTCGGCATCGCGGGCGATCTGATCGCCGCCGCCTTCGACGAGCCACGCGATGTCATCGCCAGGTGCATCGAGGTCAGCATCACCGAGACCTCGGGCGTGGAGACCTATATCGCCTGGGGCGACGAAGGACCCATGTGCACCGTCTCGATGACCCCAACGGGCGACACGGCGGCGGTCACGCTCATGGCCACGCCGCCCGAGCACCAGCGCAAGGGTGTGGGCCGCGCCCTGCTTACCCAGGTGATCGCCGACTATCGCCGCCGGGGGGTGGAGCGCTTCCATCTGGGCTCCAGCGAAGCGGGCCGGCGCCTCTACGCAAGCCTCGGCTTCGAACTGGTCGCCGACCTCCCCGTCTGGGTTCTGCAACATCCCGTCCGCGCGCGGGACCAGAAAGCCATGGGCGAAGCGATTTCCGACGTCCGAGCTTGACCGGCCTAGGCGTCGCCATTTTTTCAACCCCACACTGGTGGATCGACGACGCCCTCACATCCGTACCCTGAACCAAATTGGCCGGCTCAGCTCTATGTTGCCATTCGCAACGGGTCGGCAGCCAATGTCAGATTAGGGGTCGAAAGCGACCGTTGGCGGCCGGCCATAAACCCGGACATTATGTTTATGCCCAGGTCTGCGCGAGGTGTTCGATGGCGGACTCGATCGACTGGCCGATCAAGACGCGCGAAATCAACGATGCCTATTTCGAGTCCGCCCGCTGGAACGGCTTTGGGTTCCGCGACGGCGATGTCGTGATTGCGGCCTATCCCAAGGTGGGCACAAATTGGACGCAGCAGATCGCATGGCAGCTTGCTCACGGTGGCCCGCCAGGGGTTGACGGCCTGCTGAACGTGGCATGGCTCGATCTGCGCATTGCCCCGTTCAAGGCGATCATGGACGCCTATGAGGCCCAGACGGATCGACGCATCATCAAGACCCATCTACCGCTCGAAGCGCTCGTCTTCAGCCCAAAGGCCAAGTACCTCGTCCTCGGCCGCGACGCGCGCGACATGGTCTGGAGCGCCTACAACCATCAGCAACTCAACAGCGACGAGGTCCTCGCGCTGTTCAACGGGCCGCCAGGGCGGCCGGGCGCGGCGGTCGCGCGACCCGACCGCGACATCCGCGACTACTACCTGCACTTCCTTGAGCACGATGACCTGCCGGGCTTCGCCTTCGAGCCATTCTGGCCCCACGTCCGGGGATGGTGGACCGCGAGGGGACTGCCCAACGTGCTGCTGGTCCACTACGCAAACCTGAAGGCCGACCTGCCACGCGAAATTCGCCGCATCGCGAGGTTCCTGACCATCGAGATAGACGAGGCCGCGCTTCCCGCCATGGTCGAGCATTGCCGCTTCGACTACATGCGGGCCGGCGCCAACAATCATCCGAACTTCAACAAAGGCTTCAACGGCCGCTGGAAGGACGTGCTCAGCCCGGCTGAAATGGCCCGCTGCGATGAAGTCGCATTGCAAAATCTGACGCCGGATTGCGCCCACTGGCTCGCCAGCGGAGAGCTGCCTGAGTGAACGCCGAAAATGATCCGCTCAGGGTCGAACGTCGCCGTCGACCTGGCCGCCGGAACGGCCGCTTTCCGGCGGGGAATCCTGCCGCTCAGAGACTGCGGTAGACGGCGTCGATCAGGGCCTTGTTGCATGGGTTCTGCCAGCGTGGCCCCATGTGGTTCATGACGTAGCCGAACGCCACCCCGGCGTCCGGGTCGCAGAAACCCAGCGAGCCGCCCGCCCCGAAATGACCAAAGGCGCGGGCGTTGGGGCCGAGCGGGCGCTCCTGCTGGGTCAGCTGGTAGCCCAGTCCAAACCGGGACGGCCGCTCGAGGATGCGGTCCTGCCCGGAGGCGTGTTCCGCCGTCGCCTCGGCCAGGACGCCGGCGTCGATGAGGCCTTCCAGCAGGGAGCGATAGATGAGAGCCACGCCGCGCGCGGTTCCGTGTCCGTTGGTCGACGGGATCTCGGCCATGCGCCACGGCGCGCCGTTGACATGGGCCCCGCCGGAGACGCCTGGCGGGTTGTTGTAGGTCATGAACCGCATCAGCGCGTCGCCGGTCGTCGGAATCACGGGCGCCGCCGGCGGCGCGCCAGCCGCGGGCGCGCCGCGCTCAGGATAGAGAAATTCCGCCACGCGCCCGTGTTCGCTTTGAGGAAGACCGATGTGAACATCGGCCCCAAGCGGTCCCGCGATCTCCTGGCGCAATAGCCTCCCCAGGCTCATGCCGGCCACCTGCCGCACCGGCTCGCCGACCAGGTAGCCGAAGCTGTTGACGTGATAGCCGTGGTCGGCCCCGGGCGTCCACCAGGGCGCCTGGGTCTCGAAGGCCTGGATCATCCGGGTCCAGTCGAGCATGGTCCCGGCGGGAAGCCAGTCGCGCAGGCCCGGCAGACCCGCTCGATGCGACATCAGCTGGCGCAGCGTGATGGTTTCCTTCCCGGCCGCGCCGAAACCGGGCCACCATCGGATGACCGGCGCATCCAGATCAAGCAAGCCGCGTTGCACCAGCCACAGCACGCATGTGGCGCTGATCGCCTTGCCCACCGAAAAGAAGTTGACCAGCGTGTCTTCCGTCCAAGGGCGGGTGCGGGCGCGGTCGGCCCAGCCACCCCATAGATCGACCACCTTGCGCCCACCGACGAACAGCGCCACCGCGGCGCCGACCTCGCCATGCTGCGCGAAATTGCCCGCGAAGGCCTCGCGCACCGCCGCGAACCTCGCGTCGCATACGCCATCGATGGGAACCGAAGAGGCGGTGCTCATGCGTGGGCTCCGATGATCAAGGGGTCGGCCCGCGCTGGCTGTGGGCCGGGCTGATGATGCTCCTGCGGCAGGATAGGTGGGCGACGGCGAAATTCCATCCTTCTCAGCGCGCGTCGCCTGGGATCGCCATCGAGCGTCTTGCCAATTGAAGCACTCACTGGCCGCCAAGCATCGAAACAATCGTACAGTATACACAGATGGCGAGGCCGGCTTCGTGCGCGATGTCCTCAAGCGGGCGGCGGACGAATATCGCCATGACGGCTGAGAGTGGGTCAGAGCGGGCATTGGGATCACACCGGAAATTGAACACGCAGATGGCCAAGCCCCGGGGGAAACCGACCAAAAGCGGGTGCTGCGAGATCAGAGGCCGGCCGAGCCGCTGTTGAACAGGCAGAGGGGGAGATAGACGGCGCGCGCGACGATGCAGACCGTGGGTCCGCCCCCCATCAGTAGGACAACAGGCGGCGGCGCGGGAGGGGCGACGCCTGCGCAACCACTGAACAGGACGGTGGGTTAAGCCAACAACCAGAGGCCGGCCCGACGGGAAGCGGCCGCGGTCGATCGGATGATTGGAGATGTGGACATGCCTAGGGCGACCGAGTTTCGCTATCGGCCTCCTGTAGGCTTCGGCCTCGGCGGCGTGCCGCTCGGCAACGAATTCGCTGTCGTCACCGAGACGACCGCCGAGGCTACGCTGGAGGCGGCCTGGGAGGCTGGCGTACGCTATTTCGACACCTCGCCCTGGTATGGGCTGGGGCTCTGCGAGCGGCGGTACGGCGCCTTCCTCCACACCCGCGCGCGCAGCGACTATGTCCTGTCCTCGAAGGTGGGCAAGCTGCTCACGGCCTCGCGGCAGAACAAGGCCACGGATTATTTTCCGTTCACGCCTTCCCCCAACAATGTGCGTTTCGACTATTCGTCCGACGGCGTGCGCCGCTCGATCGAGGACAGCCTGCAGCGGCTTGGCGTCGACGGGCTGGACATCGTGTTCGTCCACGACCTGTCGCCGGACAACGCCCTTCTGCCGACGCCTTGGGAGGAGCAGTTCGAGATCGCCCGCAAGGGCGCCTTTCCGGCACTGACGGCGATGCGGGAGGAGGGGACCATCAAGGCCTGGGGGTTGGGCGTCAATCGCCCGGAGCCGATCCTCAAGGCCATGGAGGCGGCCGAGCCGGACATCTGCCTGCTCGCCTCGCAATATTCGTTGGTCGATCACAAGAACGCGCTGGACAAGGTATTTCCGGTAGCGCGCGCCAAACGTGTTTCCTTCGTGGTGGGGTCGGCGCTCAATGCGGGCTTCATCAGCGGCAGCGCGCGGTACAACTACGGTAAGGACAATTACCGAATTCCGGAGCCCATAATCCGCAAGCGCGCGCAGCTACGCGATGTGGCTGAACGGCATGGGGTAGATCTTCGCACGGCGGCGCTGCAGTTCTCAGCGGCGCCCGACATCGTCTCCGCGCTTGTCGTGGGCGCTGCGAGCGGCGAGCAGATCGTAGCGGATTGCACCTCGATGAAGGTCAAGATCCCTAACGAATTCTGGACGGATCTGAAGGTTCGCAAATTGATCGAGGACAGTGCACCGACGCCCAACGCGCTGGACGACGGGGGCTGAACTCAACAGCTCCGGGGGCAACTGGCGATCTGGCCAGAAGCAGATGCTTCGCTCCGTGGCGCCCCATCTTCGTCTGCTGCATCTTCCCGCTCAGCGCGAACTGAGCACCGACTAGGGTCTGCTATGGGTCGCAAAGCGGACACCGGCTCTTTACCGGAAACCGGACATTGCCGGCCACGGGTCACAAGCGAACCCTCCGAGCGTCAGTTACGGGTGGGACGGCAGACGCTACATGACAGAGGCGAACAGGCGCATTAGCCGGCCCATGGACGCCCCATGAATCTCAAGTAGAAAGCCGCGAATACCAACACAATGCCAATATTCACCATCAGCCGTTCCAAGAGTCGGTCTCTGAAGAACAACAGGTCTACGCAGACTATGACCGCCGCCATCGCGGCCACGTATAGGACGAGAGCGAACTGTCTGCCCATTTCAGCCAGCATTCCGCGAACGATCTAGGTTGGAACCTATAATAGCGTTTTTCCGGGACCTGTTGAAGCGTCGGACGTCCGCGGATCCTTCAGTCGCTCGCGCCGACCCTCGATGAGTATTCGCTCGACCTAGGTGCGTAGCGGGATTCTGCTGTCTGGGAGGACGACCTGGGCCACCCACGCGCCTCCCAGCAGAGCGAATCTCGGCTCGGTTCCGTTGGGAATCCTCGGCAAGCCTGCTTAGGTACCGCCTGCTCCTGCGAGTGAGGGCCGAAACGCATGGCGGATAGCGATGTCGCGCGCCGGGACAAGCCGAGGCCCGGGCGGCCCATGATCCAGCTTGACGCTGAAGTCATGCATGAGCGGCTGCATAACCTTGGCTACGCCAGCATCATGCAAGGCAGCTCGATGATCCAGGGCGGCGCGCTGGCGATGGCGGCGCTAACCCTGGTCAACCTGATGAGCTGGACTGGATCAAGGTGCTGCTCTGGGCCGCGAGCATTGCCGGTATCAACGCCATCTACGTGGCTTACATCCGCGCGGCGGTGATGGAGCCGCGGGAGGGCCGCTTCGGCCAGATGTCGATGATGGCGGTTGGCGTCATGGAGATGGCGCAGTTCGCAATTCTAGGCGTCAGCTGGCCCGAGGCGTCAGTGGTGTCCGCCTGGCTATTCGTGTCGGCCGCCGGTGGGTGCGTGCTGGTCTGGGAGGCGACGAACAGGACTCTGGCGTTGAAACCGGGCGCATACGCATCCGAGCTCGCCGCCTTGATCGCGCTCGCTCGTCGCGCTGGCTGGCGGCGCGTCGTGGCCATGACGGTGATTGTCCTAATCATGGCGGGGAGCGGCCTCGCCATCAACTTCGGCCGCGGAGGCGCGCCCCTCTTCGTCGGCCTCGGCGCCGGGATACTCTACGGTCTTCTTTGTCTGGGCGTGAACATCCAGGTGCATTTCGAGCGGCTGGTGATGATGCGAATCGTGACCCAGATGCTTCAATCGCAATAGCGTCGGGCCTGCGCCAGCCGATCTTGCCGCCCAAGCACGACGCCGGGGCCATCAGGCCGGCGACAGAGTCATCACGATGCAGGTGGAGAAGGCGGGAAGGAACACAACCTGTCCGCAAGTGCTGGAGAGACCTTCTCGGCCTGGCCGGAGGCTTTCAAGGCCCCCGTCTCAACGGAATCAGGGCGCGAACTTGCTGGTCGCGGAGGTAGAGTCCTCCCCATACGAGGACGCCAAAATAGGCGCCGAACAGCACCGAGCTGAACAAGGGATCCTCGATCCGCACCTTGCTGGCGACCGCGCCGCCGAGATAGGCCGTGAGCAGTATGGCTCCCAGGATCGCCGTGCGCGGGATCGCGTACAGGAGCGTGCAGGCGAGGCCGATGACGCCGAGCGGGCGGATGACGTCGAGTGGAAAGCCTATCTGGGTGGTCGCCGCAACGACGTGACGTTCCAGGGCGAGCTTGGAGACGCTGTCGAAGAGCATGAAGGCGATCATGAGATCGGACATGCCCCAACCGGCCCAGGTCATCCATTTGAGCTCAGCCTTCATCTCGTTCATGCCTCCGCGTATGCCTGCCGGAGCCAGTCCAGCACCTCCGCATCGAGATCCGCGTCACTCCTGATCCGGACCCGGTGCGTGACCATGGCGTTCCAGGCGCCGGCCGCCTCCAGCCGACCCTGCGCGGCCGAACCCTTGATCTTCAGGCCCAGATCGATCCGCTCGCCAACCGCCTGAACAATCGCGAATTTCCGACCGCTTTTGGTGAGGCTGAGATAGGTCGCGCCGGCGGCGACGGCGACGCCCGGTCCGAAGGCCATGGCGGCCTGCGCCAGCCGGTCATAGGCGCCTCGCCACCTTGCCTTGGCGCCTGAGAAGTACGCTGCGAGCCTGTCGTCCGCCGAAGGCCGTGGCTGGCCTTCGCTCCGAACCAAGCTGACGATCGCCATCGCGTGGCCGTGCCCGAGCTCAAATTCCCTCTTCAGCCACGCAAGGATCTCGGCCGGCCTGGACAAGCCTTGTTCGCGGACCATGCCGGCGATGTCCTGCGGGCATTTTCCCGTCTTCGCCTGAATATTGTCGAGATAGGCCTGAAACGACACGCTGATCTCCGGGCGAGACTTGGAGCTGAGAGCGGTTCGTTATGCCCACGACGGTACGGTCGTCTTGTACAGAAACGACAACTGGACTTGACCGTGCGCCAGATGGCTCGGCGTCGGTCCGATCAGACGCCTCAGCGCGCGGTTCATATGCGGCTGGTCGAAATATCCGGCCTGATCGACCACATCCAAAATGCCTTCGCCGCTCTGAAGCAGATCAGCAGCGCGGCGGGCGCGCTCTATCTGCCGAAAGGCCTCTCGGGTCAGCCCCGTAGACCGCAGGAAGCGGCGTTGGACCGACCTCAAGCCGACGTCCGCTCCTCCGCCGTCGAGCACGGTTTCAACTACGCGGTCGCGGTCGATAACTCCCGCGGCCGCCAACCCGGCGACGCACGCTTCCGCATTGTCGTAGGTCGGCGGCTCCCACCAGCGTCGATCCAGCCAGAACGTTCCATCCGCCTCGCTGGGCAGGACGACACTTTTGTGGTCGAGCAAGGCAGCGGTGGGAAGCCTGGTCAGCTGCGTTCCAAGACGAAACCGAATGCCGAGCCACTCACCTCCGGCGGGACAGCCAACTGTCGACGCTCTCGTCACCGGGCCCCGCAGGATCACTTGGGCGCCGCCGTTCACCCGAGCGACGACCAGCTCGAGGTTCGGCTCGGCCATCGAATAAAAGGATCCGCCCGACAGGCTGTGCGAGCGCCAGACCCGTTCGATGTAGGGCGAGTCGGAAAGCCGATGTTCAAACCGCAGAAGCATCCGGGACTGTTCCTTCGGCCCGACACCGATGTCATGATGCGCCGACTATAGGCAAACTGACGATACGTACGATTTTTCCGTGAGAAGATGCGGGCTCGACGGGTGCGGATTCGCCAGCCTGAAGACTGCTGACTTCCTCGGTCAGGTCTATGCTGTCGCGATCGCCATGGCCGCTCTATAGTTTTCGCATCGAGCAAGAGATGTCCGTGCAGGTGCGACAATGGGCGAAATCATCAGCGGGGCGCGGCGTATCGACTCGGGCGCCCTGGCCGAGCGCGCCGCGCGGGCGGCGTCGGGGTTGGCGTCGCTCGGCGTGGGGCGTGGCGACACCGTCGCGGTCTATCTGAGAAATGATCTGCCGTTCTTCGAGGCCAGCTACGCCGCCGGGCGCCTCGGCGCCTATCCCACGCCGGTCAACTGGCACTACACGGAGGACGAGGCGCGCTATCTGTTCGAGAACTCCGGCGCCCGGGCCATCGTCATCCACGCCGACCTGATCGAGCCGGTGCGAACGGCCTTGCCGCCGGGCGTTCCGGTGCTGGCGGTCGAGACCCCGCCCGAGGTGGCCGAGGCCTACGGCGTCGATCCGGCGCGCCGCGGCGTTCCGGACGGGATGACCGACTGGAGCCGCTGGCTGGAGGGTTTCGGCGCTTACGCCGGCGGCGATGCGGCCGCGCCGGGAACCATCATCTACACCTCCGGCACCACGGGCCGGCCGAAGGGGGTGCGGCGGCATCCGCCGACCCCGGAGCAGATGGCCGTCGGCGGCCGGATTCTCGGCCGCGGGTTCGGCTTCCTGGGTTTCGATCCGACCAGGATCGTCACCGTGGTGACCGGGCCGATGTATCACTCTGCCCCCAACGCCTACGGCATGTCGTCGGGACGCCTCGGCGGCACGGTGATTCTGCAGGCCCGGTTCGATCCGGAGGAGCTGCTGCAACTGATCGACCGCTACCGGGTCACGCACCTGCACATGGTGCCGATCATGTTCAACCGGCTGCTGAAGCTGCCGGACGCGGTGAAGGCGAAATACGACCTCTCGTCCCTGCGCTTCGTGGTGCACGCGGCGGCGCCCTGCCCCGCCCCGACCAAGCGGGCGATGATCGAGTGGTGGGGCCCGGTCATCAACGAGTACTACGGCGCCACGGAGACCGGGATCGTGGTGTTCTGCGATTCCGAACAATGGCTCTCCCACCCTGGAACGGTCGGCAAGGCCATTCCCGAGAGCGAGGTCCGGGTCATCGATGCGGATGGCAAAAGCCTGGGTCCGCGCGAGGTCGGCGAGGTGGTCGCGCGCACCAGGATGCTCGCCGACTTCACCTACCACGGCGACGAGCAGAAGCGACGCGACTCTGAGAAGGTCGGCCTGATCGCCCCCGGCGACATCGGCTACCTCGACGAGGACGGCTTCCTCTATCTGTGCGACCGGGCCAAGGACATGATCATCTCCGGCGGGGTGAACATCTATCCGGCCGAGATCGAGGCCGAACTGATGAAGATGCCGGGGATCGCCGACTGCGGCGTGTTCGGCATTCCGGACGAGGAATACGGCGAGGCCGTGTGCGCCGCGGTCCAGCCATCGCCGGGCGTCGAGCTTACCGAGACCGACGTCAAGACGTTCCTGCGCGGGCATATGGCCGGCTACAAGGCGCCCAAGCGGGTGGACTTCCATGCCGAGCTTCCCCGCGAGGATTCCGGCAAGATCTTCAAACGCAAGCTGCGCGAGCCGTTCTGGGCCGGCCTGGATCGGCGCATCTGAGGCCCTCGGCCCTTCCCTCTCCCTGGCCTTCAGCTTCGGTACGTGAGCAAGGGGCGAGGCTGGCCCTTGCGCGCGCCGGTTCGAGACCGCAACCTGAGCGGAAAGACGAAAGGGAGGACGGCCATGGAAGAGCCGACGGAGGTCAGCGGGGTCGAGCAGACCTATTACGACGCCATCAAGGACCGGTTCGCCGAGGCGCGCGACCTGCGCCTGAAATACCGGCCACAGGGCACGGCGCAGTACACCTCCGACCTGACCGGCGCGCTTGCCAAGTATGAGGTCGACCCCTACGCCGACGACAGCGGGGCGCGCGAACCGATCACCGACACGGTCGAATGCCTGTTCATCGGCGGCGGCTTTTCCGCCCTGCTCACCGCGGCGCGCTTACGCGAACGCGGCGTCGAGAGCATCCGCATCGTCGAGCGCGGCGCCGACGTCGGCGGCACATGGTACTGGAACCGCTACCCGGGCGCGGCCTGCGACGTGCCGGCCTATGACTATCTGCCGCTGCTGGACGAGATGGGCTTCGTGCCCTCGCGGCTCTACGCCAAGGGGCCGGAGATCTTCGCCCACTGCCAGGCGATCGCGCGGCGCTACGACCTTTATGACCTGGCCGTGTTCCGGACCACGGTCACCTCGACGGTGTGGGACGATGCGGAGAAGCTCTGGACCCTGCGCACCGATCGCGGCGACGCCATGAAGGCCCGCTTCGTCATCTGCGCCAACGGCACGCTGTCGAAGCCGAAGCTGTCGAAGATCGCCGGCATGGAGAGCTTCGCGGGCCACTCTTTCCACACCTCGCGCTGGGACTACGCCTATACCCGGGACGACCTCTCCGGGCTGGCCGACAATGTGATCGGCATCATCGGCACCGGGGCGTCGGCAGTGCAGGCCATCCCGCGCCTGGCCAAGGCGGCGAAGGCGCTCTACGTCTTCCAGCGCACGCCCTCGGGGATCGACCTGCGCAACGACCGGCCGACCGACCCGGCCTGGCAGGCCAGGCTGCAGCCCGGCTGGCAGCAGGCGCGGCGGCAAAAGCACCTGAAGGGCCGCGACATCGACCTGGAAAAGAAGGCCGAACTCGACCTGCTGTCGCGCGAGGAGAAGATCCGCCGCCAGGAAAACGACAATATCGACCACATGATGCGCATCCACGCGCGCATCGAGGAGATCGTTCAGGACAAGGCCACCGCCGAGGCGCTGAAGCCCTGGTACATGTTCATGTGCAAGCGGCCCTGTTTCGACGACGACTATCTGCCGGCCTACAACCTGCCCAACGTCCATCTGGTCGACACCAGGGGCAAGGGGATCACCCAGATCGGCGCGCAAGGCCCGGTGTTCGAGGGCCAGACCTATCCGCTCGACCTCCTGATCTACGCCACCGGATTCGAGGTGCAGAAGACCGGCATCTATAACGAGATCCGGGGCAGGGACGGCCGCGAGATCAACGAGACCTACTCGGACGGCCTGCGCACCCTGTTCGGCGTGCACACCCACGGCTATCCGAACCTGTTCATCATGGGCGGCTACCAGGCCTCGTTCCAGTTCAACCTGACCTTCATGCTGCAGACCCAGGGAGACCACATCGCCGAGTGCATCGCGCTGGCCCGCGAACGCGGCGCGGCCGAGATCGACGTCAGCCCCGAGACCGAGGAATGGTGGGTGCAGGAGGTGATCGCCCACCGCGGCAAGACCAGCCGCAACAGCGACTGCACGCCCGGCTATTACAATTTCGAGGGCGAGTTCAACCGCCGCCAGGACGGCAACTACAACGGCGGCTTCCTGCAATACTACACCCACATGCAATCCATCCGCGGCGAATTGGAGAAGCACTTTTTGCTAACACCCCGCCCATAGGGCGGGGAAGGGGCCCAGAGCGAAGCGAATGGGAGGGGGAGGGGTTACGGCGCGTCCGGCATGGCCGCTCGATACTGCGGCGCAGCAAGGCTAACCGGTGAGGGCGTAACCCCTCCCCCCTCCCGCTGGGCTTCGCCCGCGGGCCCCTCCCCCTCCCTCTGGGAGGGGTTTTGGTTGCGCGGCGCCGGGCCAGGCGGCAACTTGTTGCTCAGGGAACGGAGCGCGCGCATGACCATTAATCCGGAGCTGGCGGCTGTCGTCGGCGAGATCGAGTTCGATCCGGAGGCGCTGCACGCCAAATATCTGGCCGAGCGGGACAAGCGGCTGCGCGGCGACGGCATCGGCCAGTATGTCGAGGTCAAGGCCGAATTCTCCCACTATGTCGACGACCCCTATGTCGAGCCGGGTTTCGCGCGCGATCCGGTGTTCGACCATGTCGAGGTGGCGATCATCGGCGGCGGCTTCGGCGGCCTGCTGATGGGCGCGCGCCTGCGCGAGGCCGGCGTCGAGTCCATCCGCATGGTGGAGAGCGGCGGCGACTTCGGCGGAACCTGGTACTGGAACCGCTATCCCGGCGCCATGTGCGACGTGGAGAGCTACTGCTACCTGCCGCTGCTGGAAGAGCTCGGCTACATGCCGAAGCACAAATACTCCTTCGCGCCGGAGATTCTCGAGCACAGCCGCGCCATCGGCCGCCACTACCGACTGTACGACCAGGCGCTGCTGCAGACCGCGGTCAGCGAACTGCGCTGGGACGAGGCCGCCGGCTGTTGGATCATCTCGACGACGCGCGGCGACCGCTTCACCGCCCGGTACGTGGCCATGGCCAACGGGCCGTTGAGCCGGCCGAAGCTGCCCGGCATTCCCGGCATCAACGACTTTGCGGGCCACACCTTCCACACCAGCCGCTGGGACTATGGCTATACCGGCGGCGACTCCTCGGGCGGCCTGACCGGCCTGAAGGACAAGCGCGTCGGCATCATCGGCACCGGCGCCACGGCCATCCAGTGCGTGCCGCACCTGGGCGAATGGGCCAAGGAACTCTACGTCTTCCAGCGCACTCCGTCGTCCGTCGATGTGCGCAACAACGCCGCCACCGACCCCGAATGGGCCGCATCGCTGACCCCCGGCTGGCAGCGGCGCCGGCAGGACAATTTCAACATCCTGGTCGCCGGCGGCGACCAGGACGAGGACCTGGTCCATGACGGCTGGACCGACATCTTCCGCAATGTGACCGGCACGGCGGCCAAGCAGATCGCGCAGAAACTCGGCCGGCGCCTGACCGGCGCCGAGCGCGCCGAGGTGATGGCGCTGGCCGACTATCGCAAGATGAACCAGGTGCGCGCCCGGGTGGACGCCCTGGTCGAGGACCCCGAGACCGCCGCAAAGCTGAAGCCCTGGTATCGGCAGTTCTGCAAGCGGCCCTGCTTCCACGACGAATATCTGCAGACCTACAACCGGC
>DASYAQ010000050.1:0-3255 GCA_036501225.1 Caulobacteraceae bacterium
GAGTTCATCGCCGCCCAGATCGCCAGGCTGGCCGGCGCGGCGACCGCCGGCGGCCAGGTGCTCGATCCGCACGCCTCGCTCCTCACATCGCTCTCCATGTTCCAATGGATCGGCTGGGCGGGCGTGGCGTTCGGCGGCGCTTTCCTGCTGGCCGCGCCCTTCGCCAGGCGCTGGGCGCACGGGGTCGACGATCCTCTGCCGGAGCTGGCCCCGGCGGAGTGAATGCGAAGGCCGTGTCGCCTCACGAACTTCGTCGGCATTGCGGCGAGCGCATGGCGTGTTTTCGTCATCAGCCTTGCGCGGCGGCGGAACTCGTGGTCTCCTGCCTCGGGATTGGAACGGGAGGCTGAAGTGACCAGACTTCTTGGCTTTTCGACGCTGGCGCTCATCGTGATGGCTACGCCCAGTTTTGCGGGACTGATCACCGGAGCGCCCGCGCCTTTGCTTGGCGCAGGACTGCCCGGTTTGGCCGTCTTGGCCGTGACGGGCGTCGGCTATCTCGCCGTCCGCGCGCGCCCCAATCGCAAGGATTAAGCTCTTCCCACCGGTGCAACGCGCCGCGCGGATCACTGGTTCAAGGCGTGTCGTCGCATGCGGCCGCGTAAGGCTGACTCCATGATCAGGAACGGGAGGCTCAAGTGAACAGACTTCTTGCCTTTTCGACGCTCGCCCTCGTCGTGGCGGCTTCGCCAGGTTTCGCGGGACCGCCCGTTGGGGCGCCTGCGCCTTTGCTCGGCGCAGGACTGCCCGGCTTGGCCGTCCTGGCGGTGACGGGCGTCGGCTATCTCGCTGTCCGCGCACGTCGTAATCGCAAGGATTAGGCGCTCCAGGACCGGCGCCAACCGCCATCTGGATGGCTGGACTGGCGGTGCTTCGGGAATTGAAACGGCGGACACGGGGCGCTCGCGGGTGACTGGCGGATTCTTGGCGCGCCGCATTGCGCGGTCGCGGAGTCCATGATCAGGCTTTCAGGAACAGGAGCGGGAGGCTCAGGTGAACAGACTTCTTGGCTTTTCGACGCTCGCCCTCGTCGTGGCGTCGTCGCCCAGTTTCGCGGGAGGGACCGTCGCGGCGCCGGCGCCCTTGATTGGCGCGGGCTTGCCGGGCCTGGCCGTCCTGGCCGTAACCGGCGTCGGCTATCTCGCGGTCCGCGTGCGCCGTCACGGCAAGGACTAGGCGCTTCCTGACCGCCGCCACTCGCCATGTGGATCACCGGCCTGGTGCTCGTCGCGGTCGCCATCGAAGCAGCGGCCGCCTGGCGGCTGCGGCGCCCGCTCTATGAGTTGCGGGATTCCGAGATCAGTCTCGGACTAGCCTCGGGGTGGGTGATCAGCGGCGTCATCGGCGCCGGCCTGATGTTTCTGACAATCGGTTTTGGCTACCAGCACCGCATCCTTGACCTCGGCGCGCTGCCCTGGGGCGGCGTGGCGCTGATCGTCATCGCGGACCTGATCTACTACATCTGGCATCGGCTCAATCACATCGTTCCCTGGCTGTGGGCCAGCCACTTCCCGCATCACACGGCCAAGCGGCTGAACGTCCTGGCCTCGATCCGGCAGGGGTGGACGGACGTCATTTCCGGCGCCTGGCTATTCTGGTCGGGCCTGGGATTCCTCGGCTTCACGCCTTTGCAGACCGGGTTCTATTTCAGCCTGCTCCTGGTCTGGGACGCCTGCGTGCACAGCGAGTGGGCGCCGAAGCTTGGCCCCCTTGAATGGATCTTCGTCACGCCATCGCACCACCGTGTGCACCACTCGCTCCATCCTGCCCACGTCGACCGCAATTTCGGCGGCATCTTCATCCTCTGGGACCGGTTTTTCGGCACCCTGGCCGTCGAAGGCGCGGCGCGCATTACGGCATTCGGTCTGGCCGGCTTCGACTCCGACCGCTTCGGTCCGCTGCAGACGGCCACGCGCCAGTGGCGGGTGCTGCTGTCGGGGGCCCGCGCCTCGGCCGAGGCGCCGGTCAGTCCGACCTGAATCGGCTCCACGGCAAGGTCGTCGCCGCAGAACAGTCATCCCTGAACACGAGGACTGTGTAGCCCGGCGCGTAGGTCCTCGACGGAGAGAAGGCCGAGACCGCCCGGAAGGCGATGGTGTCCAGGGCCAGAGGCCAGGTGGGGGGGCTGGAACTGACCGCCCCGCGATAGACATAGGCCATGCGCGCGCCCGCGGTGGCGTGGGCCTCGCTCCTGGCCGCTATGTCGAACGTGCCGCTCGGGCTGGAGGGAAAGGCCGAAGCGGCGCATCGCCCAGCCTCGAATCGCCAGCCGGCGACGTCCTTTCGGTCTTTGCCGCCGGCGATCGCCGACACCGGGCCCACGCTGACCTCCGCAAGGAACCGCCTCAGCTGCTCAGCCCGGGTGGGCGGCGGCGACGAAGAGGCGCGGAGCCGGTCGAGGACAACCTTGGGCGTGAGGCTCAAGGATACGACGAAGGCCGCCGCCAGCCAGAATCTAGGCGAGGATTTCACGGCGGACCGCGAGCGCGGCGCCGGCAAGGCCGACGCAGGTGATGATCAGATTGATGACCGTCGCGCCGACGGGCCCATGGATCAGCTCGAACATCTCGATGCTGCGGGCCATCAGGCTGAGCCGCACCTCGTTGATCGCCACCACGATCAGGAACGCGCCGCCGACATAGAGCCACTCCGAGGTGCGCGGCCTCGGCCGGAAGGTGCGGATGATGGCGATCATCATCATCAGGGCGATGGAGGCGTTCTGCACCGATGTGCAGGCCTGCAGGATCGCCAGTCGATGGCCGGTCTGCAGGAACCTGACCGTGTTGCCCTCCACCGCCGTGTGGGTGAGCAAGCCGACGAGGCGCGCGTCCACGGCCGCGATCGGCGCGGCGAAGAACAACATCATCAGCCGGCCCCACAGCAGATGAACGGCGATGGCGACCAGCACCATGCCGCTCGCCCGCAGTTGTGGGGCAAATCGGCCGGACGCCATCAGCCACAGGCCAAGCGCCGTGGCCGCGACGGCGCTGAGTGGACCGACCGGCACGGCCGCGACCACGATGCAGGCGACGGCCGCCATCCAGTCCGCCCGCTCGGCCGGCCGAGGCGCCGAGACCAGCGCCAGGCGCACGCACAGGGCGGAGGAGAGCCAGAACGCCCAGCTGAGCCCCAGGCCGTCGGCGAGCGCGGCGCCCGGGCCAAGCGCTGAGAGGGTCGCGCCGACCGTCGCAGCGATGGCGTTGGCGATCAGCGCCAGGATGGCGATGGCGTAAAGGTGCGGCCGGTTTACGGCGT
>DASYAQ010000051.1:0-3340 GCA_036501225.1 Caulobacteraceae bacterium
GATCGCCGGCAGACGGGTGAAGCCGCCAACGTCGCAGACAAGGCCGCGCTTGATGAACAGCTCGGCGAAGCGCGCCCGCTCCGAGGCCAGGCGGATATCGGCGTAGAGCGCCAGCTCCATGCCCCAGCCGACGGCCGGACCATTGACCGCGGCGATCAGCGGCTTGTCGCACTCGAGCGCGGCCATGGCCGCGGGTGTGGGCCGATGGCGGACCACCGGCGAATCCTCGGTCGGCGGCCTTGGCGTCGCCATCAGCTCGACCACATCGTCGCCCGAACAGAAGGCCGGATCGGCGCCGGTGACGATCACGCAGCGCGCCGCCGGATCGCGCACCGCCCGCCGAAGCGCCGCCTCCAGCGCCTCGTAGGCTTCGAGGTTGAGCGCGTTGCGTTTCTGCGGCCGATTGAGCGTGATCGTCGCCACGCCCTCGGCGGTTTCGTAAAGGATGGAGTCGGTCATGCCTTCTGGGCCTCCGGATCCAGCTGACGCAGTTCGCCGAGCCAGGGCTCGTAGCGCCGCCAGCGCTCGACCGACGATTTGTAGATCGGCTGGCGCGCCTGCCACATGCTGGCCGTCATCACCTGTCGTCGGTTTCGCTGTGGCGACAGGCAGACGTCGTCCCATTCCAATCCGCAGGCGGCGATCAGCCGACGCGTAATGAGCTCGGGATCGGCCACCAGGGCCTCATAGTCCACCTCGATCAGTCGGTCGGGCGGCAGCACCTCGCGCCAATGGACCATCAGCCGTTCGTACTGGCGATAGAAGGCTACCAGGGAGCGCCGGTCGCCGGCGAAGTCGAGGCTGGATTCGAAGCTGGTGAAATAGATCGAAAGGCAGGTGTCGATCGGATGGCGCCGGCAGTGGATGAAGGTGGCGCGCGGAAGGATGCGATGAATGGCGCCGAGCAGGCCGAAGTTGAACGGCATCTTGTCGGTCACCCGCGCCGCCGTTGGCGAGATCGCGCGCAGCTCCGCAAGGCAGTCATCGGCGACGGCCTTCAAATGGTCGCCAGAGAGACCGGGCAGGTTGACGCCGGCAGTGTCGCGCTGCGCCCAGAATGTGAGTTCCCCGCCCGCCGCTACCGCCGGATGGCTCGACAAGATCTGCTCGACCAGCGTCGTTCCAGAGCGCGGCAAGCCGACGATCAGGATCGGCGTGGGGTCCGCGACCCCAATAGCCGGCGAGGCGAAGCCGGGCGGCGTCCCAGCGATCAGCCGGTCGACGCGCCGGGCCAACGCCGCTCCGTCAAAGCTGCCGTATTTGCTCCTGATCCTGTTGGCCGCGTCGAAATGTCGGATCGCGGTGGCGCAATCGCCGATGTCGTCATGCGCCTTGCCGAGCGCGAAGTGGACCACGCTGCGCTGGAGTGGCGTGAGATTTGGTCTTGCGAGCGAGGCGTTCATGCGCCCGATCAGCGGCTGGTCGGCCCTCGTGAAATTGCGGTTCGTCGCCACGCCATACCAGGCGAGAATCATCTCGGGCGCCAGCGTCGCCGCCAGTTCGAGATGAGCCGCCGCGTCCGCCGACTCGCCCGACTGGGCCAGCATGCGTCCGAGACAGGCGTGAGCCTGGCCGTTGGTCGGATCGGCCGTCACGATCTGGCGAAGCGCGGCAATGGCTTCCTCGGTCGCTCCCTCGGCGTCCAGGGCGCGGGCCTCGCTGATCCTCGCCCAAGGCGAGGCCGCTCCGGCCTGAGCCGCCGCCCGAAACGCCGCCGCAGCCTCTCGGCGACGCCCGCTCTGGAAATAGAGGTCCCCCAGGCGCGATTGGGCCGCTGGCAAATCCAGTTTGAGCCTCACCGCCGCCTCGTAGGCCGCCATGGCATGCTCCGCGCGACCAAGACTGTCGAGCGCGAAGCCGAGATTGTAGTGCGCGCTGGCAAGCTGAGGATCGAGGCGCACGGCGGCCGCGAACGCCTTTCCCGCCTCGTCGATGCGTCCCACCGCGAGCAGGCCGATGCCGAGGTCGTGATGCGTGGCCGCCCTGTTCGGATCGAGCGCGATCGATTGCGCCAGCAGAGCCGCACCGCGCGCGTGGCGCCCCTGGTTGATCAGTTTCGTTCCGTCGACCGCCAGGCGGTGGGCCTGTTTCGCCCGTTGGGAGGGCTGCCGCGAGCGGCCGCCCAATTTCGTTCTAGCATCCAGCGGCGGAAAGTCGGCAAGAAGCACGTGAGGCGTGGGCGGCGCCGGCGGCGTAGCAACGCCGGGTCGAATAGCCGGTCGCGCCAAATCGCGCCCGCACCCTCGCCTCCCAGTCGGTCGGTTCATGGTCGTCTTCCCTGGAAATCCGTCCTTGCGAGGGTTTGAGGTCGCCTCATTTTGGCGCCGTTTCGTCGGTCGAGCGGCCCGAATGAAGTCGCTATCTCCGGATTGTGATCACCTGACAAACAGAATGCCGCTTGTAACTTGGGCGAAACTGTGTTCCAAAAAAGTGAGCCACGGACTCGCAGGGTATCGACGTAGACCGTGTGCATAGGCGACGCACCTTAAGTTCAAGGGAAGGAAGCCAACATCATGTCACGCAAAACCCTGATCGCCGGAGCGGCGGCGGCCATCCTGAGCGCGGTTGCTCTGCCGGCTTTGGCGGTGGACAATATCGTGCAGAATACATGGTACGCGGCCCAATTCACCACGGGGACGCCTACGACGCCCACTGCGGTCTTCGGCCCCGGGACCCTCCCCGGCACGAGTCCAACCGGCGTCCTGGCGCCTTCGGGGACGACCTGGACGATAACCCTTACCTCCGCAGAGTCTCTGACGGTGGTGGACGTGCAAGATTCCGGCGACCAGTTCGCGGTCTCCATCAACGGCAGTGCGGTTGGCGACACCTCGCTTCCGACTGACGGCTCCACTGTAGGCGAATGCATTTCCTGCGCGCTCGCCGACACGGATTACAGCCGCGGCGTGTTCTTTCTCCCCGTCGGGACGGACACCATCACCATGGATTTCCTAGGTCACATCGGCAACGGCAACGTCGACTTCTTCGTCGGCGCCCCGCAGACCGGCGTGCCCGAACCCGCCACCTGGGCCCTGATGCTGATCGGCTTCGCCGGTCTTGGCGCGGCGCTGAGAAACCGCAGGAAGGCGCTGGCCGCTCCCGCCTGATTTCGCCATCCGATTTTCAACGGAAACGCCGTCGGCCAATGCCGGCGGCGTTTTCGATTCAGGCGCCTCGATGTCGACCGAGAGGTCAGACCTTTCGGACCTTGGCCAGCTTCTCCATGGCCTTTTCCAACCGTGCGAAGCCGGCCGTCATGCAGGCCATGATCGCCTCGGCGTCGGCGCTCGGTTCCTCGGCCTGACGCGCGCCGCTCTTCCGGCGACCGCCCTCGCGCACCGCA
>DASYAQ010000052.1:0-9527 GCA_036501225.1 Caulobacteraceae bacterium
TACGCCGGCTCGATCTTCGCCGGGCCGCCGAAGATCGCATCGCGTCTTTCCGGCCCCAGGAGGGTCACCACCGCGATGACCACGGCCGCCGCCGCCGCCACGATGGCCATGGCCAGGCCGTAGTTGTTGTGGTGGGTCTCGGCGATCCGCGCCTGCCAGACGGCGTTGCCGGAGGCGATCAGGTTGCCGACCTGGTAGGCATAGCCGGGGAAGGCGCCGCGGGCGTCGGCCGGCGCCAGCTCGTTCAGGTGCACCGGGATGATCCCCCAGGCGCCCTGGACCATGAACTGCATGGTGAAGGCGCCGAGGCCCAGCAGCACCACGGTGTGCGAGAAGGCCCAGAGCGGGATGGCCAGCAGCGACAAGAGCGAGGCGACGACGATCCCCCAGCGGCGTCCCAGCCGCTCCGACCAGGCCCCGAACAGCAGGCCGCCGCCGATCGCGCCGACATTGCCGATCGCGGTCAAGAGGCCGGTGACCTGGGTGTCGAAGCCGAGGCCCTTCTGCATGAAGGTCGGATAGAGGTCTTGCGTGCCGTGGCTGAAGAAGTTGAAGGCGGTCATCAGGGCCACGACATAGAGCGCCATCTTCCAGTGCTTGCGGAAGAACCACAGCCCGATAAGGGCCAGCGGGACGTCGATGGCGTAGATCCAGGTCAGGATCGGAACCTTCAGCATCGGTCCGACCACCGCCGGCCCGACCGCGATGGCCAGGGCCAGCGCGCCGAGCACGAACAGGAAGAGCGGGCTGCGCCCGTGCTTGCGGCCATGCTCGATCTCGAAGGCGGGCGATTCGCGCACCGAGAACTGGATGAAGACCGCCAGCACCGCCGGAACCGCGCCGACCATGAACATGCCGCGCCAGCCGATGCGGTCGAACAGGAAGAAGAAGACCGTCGAGGCGAGCAGATAGCCCGCCGCATAGCCCTCCTGCAGCATGCCAGAGACGATGCCGCGCGCCTTGGGCGGGATGGATTCCAGCGCCAGCGACGCGCCCACGCCCCAGACGCCGCCCATGGCGAAGCCGAACAGGGCGCGAAGCACCAGCAGTACGGCCAGCGTGGGCGCAAACGCGGAACTCAGCTCCAGCACCGAATAGAGCAGCACGTTGCTCATCAGCACCGGCCGGCGGCCGTAACGGTCGGCCATCATGCCGAAGACCAGCGCCCCGAAAGGCCGCGCGGCCAGGGTCAGCGTGCTGGCGACCACCACCGCCGACAGGTCGGCGTGGAAGTCCGCGGCGATGGCCTTGAACATGAAGACCATCAGGAAGAAGTCGAAGGCGTCCAGGGTCCAGCCCAGGAAGCTGGCGGCGACCGCGCTCCACTGATGCCGGTCGAGACCGCGCAACTCCGACAGCGTCGTCATGGCTTTACCCCCTCACTCAACGGCCGTTGATCAGCCTTCTTGCGCCCAGGCCTTGATCAGCTGGAAGGCGATGGCCATGCCGCCGGGGGCGCGCGCGTCGTTGAGCTCACCGGCGATCAGTTTCCTGGTCTCGTCGCGGGTGAACCAGCGCACCTCTTCGATCTCGATCTGATCGGCGACCGCCTCGTCGGTCTCCACCTCGCAGATCAGCCCGATCATCAGCGAGGACGGATAGGGCCAGGGCTGGGTCGAGTGATAGCGCACCTTGGCGGTGACCAGGCCGGCCTCCTCGTAGACTTCGCGCGCGCAGGCCTCCTCGATGCTCTCGCCGGGCTCCAGAAAGCCGGCCAGGGCGGAATACATGCCCTTGGGCCACACCGCCTGGCGGCCCAGCAGACAGCGCTCGCCGATGGTCGGCAGCATGATCACCACCGGATCGGTGCGCGGAAAATGCTCGGTGCGGCAGCTTTCGCAGACCCGCTTCCAGCCACCTTCGATGGCCAGGGTCGGCTGACCGCAGGCCGGGCAGAAGCCGTGGCGGCGGCGCCATTCGAACACGCTCTTGGCGGTCGCCAGTATGGCCGCGTCGCCGCCCGGCAGGCGCAAGGCCGTCGCCCGCAGGTCTTCGAACCGCCCAAAGCCGGAGAGGGGGCCTTCCGCCGGATCCAGCGCCGACTCCAGGTCGATGGCGAAGACCGCGGTCTCCTTCCACAGGCCCAGGAACAGCACCCGCTGGTCGCCGCCGGCGACTTCGCGCGCCAGGCCCATGGGCAGGTAGGCGATGCGCAGGGCCTCGCCCTCGCCCGGCGCGTCCTCGATCAGCGGCTTGCCGTTCCACAGCGCCACGGCCAGGGCCTCGGGATCGGCCAGCTGGGCGTCGATCCAGTCCGGATCGCTCCGCTTGTAGCTGACCCGGTCGAGCGGGTTGCCGGCGAAGGTGTTGGTGAAGGCGGTCAGGGGCATGCATGGCTCTTAACGCGCCGAACGCGGTTCGTCAGCCGTGGCGTTGCGATTGGGGAACCCTTGCGTCCGTCGCCCCGGCCCGCGATATTGGGGGCGGAGGCTGGCGGCGGGCGGAGTCCTCGCCAACCTGGTCAGGTCCGGAAGGAAGCAGCCACAACGAGTTTCGCTCCGGGTCGCCGTTCAGCCTCCACCCTTTGCTCCGCCCGGGATTTGAATGGACGATCAACCGCCCGCCGATTTGGTCGAAGCGCCGGAACCGGACGAGGCGACGGTCGACATGTTCGGCGCGGCGCCCAGCCCGCAACGCGACGCCGGCGACGGCTATCAGGTGCTGGCGCGCAAATACCGGCCGCGCACCTTCCACGACCTGATCGGCCAGGAAGGCATGGTCCGCACCCTGACCAACGCCTTCTCGACCGGCCGCATCGCGCATGCCTTCATGCTCACCGGCGTGCGCGGGGTCGGCAAGACCACCACCGCCCGGCTTTTGGCGCGCGCCCTCAACTACGAGGCCGAGGGGATCGACCAGCCGACGCTGGACCTGGCCGTCGAAGGCGCCCATTGCCGCGCCATCATCGAGGGCCGGCACATGGATGTGCTGGAGCTCGACGCCGCCAGCCGCTCCAAGGTCGAGGAGATGCGCGAGCTGATCGAAGGCGTGCGCTACGCGCCGGTCGAGGCCCGCTACAAGGTCTACATCATCGACGAAGTGCACATGCTGTCGACCGCGTCGTTCAACGCCCTGTTGAAGACGCTGGAAGAGCCGCCGCCGCACGCCAAGTTCATCTTCGCCACCACCGAAATCCGCAAGGTGCCGGTGACCATTCTGTCGCGCTGCCAGCGCTTCGACCTGCGCCGGGTCGAGCCGGAGGTGATCGCCAGGAACCTCGCCGACATCGCCGCGGCCGAGGGCGCCAGGATCGAGCCCGACGGCCTGGCGTTGATCTCCCGCGCGGCCGAAGGCTCGGTGCGCGACGCCCAGTCCCTGCTCGACCAGGCCATCGTCCAGGCGGAAGACGGCGAGACGGTCACGGCCGCGGCCATCCGCGACATGCTGGGCCTGGCCGACCGAGCCCAGACCATCGAACTGTTCGAACTGGCCATGCGCGGCCGCGCCGCCGAGGCCTTGCAGGCCTTCGGCGTGCTCTACGGCCTGGGCGCCGATCCGGTGGTGGTGATGCTCGACCTGCTCGACCATGCCCACGGCGCGGCGCTGGCCAAGGCGCTCGGCCCCGAGGTGCTTGGCCTGCCCAAGGATCAGGCGGCGCGGCTGACCGCCGTCGGGACCCAGGCCTCGGCCGGGACGCTGGCCCGGGTCTGGCAGATGCTGCTGCGCGCCCACGATGAGACCAGGCGCGCGCCGGACCCGAAGGCGGCGGTGGAGATGGCGATCATCCGCCTCTGCTACGCCGCCGACCTGCCGGGGCCGGAGGAGGCGCTGAAGGCCTTGCGCGACGGGGATACCGCTGTCGTCGCCGGTCAGCCAGCGGGGGGCGGTTCGGCCGCGCCCAACCGGCCGGGCGGCTCCGGCGGCGGGGCGGCGACGGCGCGCATGGTCGCGCCCGCCCAGCAAAAGGCGCCGCTGGCCCTGGCCGCGCCGCAGTCGTTCGAGGACGTGCTCGGCCTGATCGAGGCCAGACGCGATGTCAGTCTGAAGCTCGACGTCGACCGTTTCATGCGCCCGATCAGCTTTCGCCCCGGCGCCATCACCTTCGAACCCGCTCCCGGCGCGCCCGCCAACCTGGCCGGTCGCCTGGTCGCGCGCCTGAAGGAATGGACCGGCCAGCCCTGGCTGGTCGCGGCCGAAGGCGGCGGCGGCGCCGAAAGCGCCTGGGAGCGCCAGAAACGCGAGGAAAAAGCCGCCCTCGACGGCGTCGCGGCCGACCCCTTCGTCCAGACCGTGATGCTGGCCTTTCCCGGCACGGAGATCGTCGGCGTGCGCAAGATGGCGGCGCCTGAGCCGGCGGCTGTCGAAGAAGGCGCCAGCGAGGCCGAGGACTGACCTCTCCCTTTGGGCTAGGGGATGCAGAGATCCGCGGCGACCGCTGAACGTTTCCTTCTCCCTCTTGCGGGAGAAGGTGTCGGCGAAGCCGACGGATGAGGGGTCGCGCGGCAATCGCCGGTTAGCGTCAACGGCTTGGCGGATAGGGCTATCGACCCCTCATCCGACCCCTTCGGGGCCACCTTCTCCCGCAAGGGGGAGAAGGGCTGCTTGGCACGGGCCGCCTAAGCCTTTGATAAGCTTATCGTCATCGAGATGTGTGAATCACCTAGCCCTTTGGGAGGGGTCTAAGGGGCGCCCGCCATTTCGCCGAGCTTCAGCACCGTGTTCCAGTTGCGGCCGGTGCCGCGGACGCCGAGTTTGCGCTCGACCACCGCGATGGTCAGTTTTGAGCGGCCGATGCCGTCGGGATAGACCAGATAGGCGTCGCGGCCGACGATCTCGACCTTTTCCGGGCCCTTGATCGCGACGCGCAGGGCCTCGAGCGCGCCGTCGGCCGGGCCGGCCTTCAGCGGCATGACCAGCAGATGGGCCGGATCGTCGCGGGCGGCGTCGGGGAACGGATTGGCCTTGATCAGCCCGCGCCATTCCGCCGCCGAGCGGAGCATGAAATCGATCTGGAAACCGAAACGCGTCTCGGCCTCGGCCTCCAGCCGCCTTTCAAGGGCCGCGTCGCCTCGGTCGGCGCTTTCGAACACCAGATTGCCGCTCTGCAGCAGGGTTCTTGGATTGTCGAAGCCGAGGTCCCTGGCGAAGGCCGCGAGGTCGCCCATCTTAAGGCTGCGGCCGCCGACATTGACGGCCCGGAGCAAGGCGATGTGGATGGCCATGTCGTCTCCCGATCCCGCCGATCTTTCGTTCGCGAGGGGCGGCGGCGCTCGATATGATGGCGGCCGGACTTGCGAAAGGAAAGGCGACGATGAAGGATCTGGGCGCGCTGATGAAACAGGCGCAGGCCATGCAGCAGAAGCTGACCGAGGCCCAGGCCAGGCTCGCCGAGATGACCGCCGACGGCGTCGCCGGCGCCGGCATGGTCAAGCTGGTGCTGCAGGGCTCCGGTGTCCTGGTCAGCGTCAGCATAGACGACGCCTTGCTGACCGCGGGCGAGGGCGAAATCCTCGCCGACCTGCTGGTCGCCGCCCATGCCGACGCCAAACGCAAGCTCGACGCCGCCCAGGCCGAGGCGATGAAGGCGATCGCCGGGCCGTTCGGCGGCCTGCCCGGCTTTCCCGGCCTGTCCTGATTTGGCTGCCTCCGCCGGACCCGAGATCGAGCGGCTGATCGCGCTGCTCGCCAAGCTGCCGGGCCTCGGGCCTCGCTCGGCCCGACGCTCGGCCCAGGCGCTGCTCAAGCGCCGCGACCAGCTGCTCAGGCCCCTGGCCCAGGCCATGGCCGAGGCGGCGGAGAAGGTGAAGTCCTGTTCCATCTGCGGCGCGCTGGATGTCAGCGACCCGTGCGCCGTCTGCGCCGACCAGAGCCGCGACTGCGGCCTGATCTGCGTCATCGAGGAGGTGGGCGCGCTGTGGGCGCTGGAGCGCGGCGGCTCCTATCGCGGCCGCTACCACGTGCTGGGCGCGCTGTTGTCGGCCCTGGACGGGCGTGGGCCCGAGGCGCTGCGCGTCAACGAGCTGGTCGCTCGCGCCCAGGGCGGCGAGGTACGCGAGATCATCCTGGCCCTGCCCGCCACCGTCGACGGCCAGACCACCGCCCATTACCTGGCCGAGCGGCTGGCGCGGGCCAATGTCGCGGTCACCAGCCTGGCCCGCGGCGTGCCGGTGGGCGGCGAGCTGGACTGGCTCGACGACGGCACCATCGCCCAGGCGCTCAGAGCCCGGCGGCCGACCACGGACTGAACGGTCCGGCTTGGCGTTGCGGGCGACTCCGGCTAAAGCGAACGGACCATGAACGCTGCCCTGACGTTGATTCTCGCGGTCGTCGCCGCGCTGGCCCTGGGCGGACTGATCGTCGCGCTGCTGGCCCTGGCGCGCGCGCAGTCGGCGAGGTCGAGCCAGTCGGCCGCCGAACACACGGCGGCGCAGCTCGACTTGACCGCCCGGCTCAGCGCGGTGGACGACAAGTTGAAGCGATTCGAGGAGATAACGGCGGCGGCCGACCGACAACGCCATGATGAATCCACCGGCCTCAAGGAGCAGATCAGCGCGTTGCTGCAGGCGTCGACCGGGGTCCAGGAAGAGGCGCGCAGGTTGTCGGTCGCCCTGCGCGGCGGGACCGGAGTGCAAGGCCGCTGGGGCGAGCAGACCCTGCGCAATGTGCTCGAGGCGGCCGGACTGAACGCGCGGTTCGACTTCGTCGAACAGGGTTCGATCGAGACCGATGAGGGCCGCCGACGGCCGGACGTGAAGGTAAAGCTGCCCGGCAACGCCATTTTCGTGATCGACGCGAAATGCTCGCTCACGGCCTTCCTGGAGGCGCAGGACGCGATCGATGATCCGGTTCGCGACGCCGCCATGCTGCGGCACGCGCAAAGCGTCCGCTCTCACATGATCGCCCTGTCGTCGAAGGCCTATTGGGATCAGTTCAGCCAGGAGCGCTCGCCTGATTTCGTCGCCATGTTCGTGCCGGGCGACGGATTTCTCGCCGCCGCCCTCGATCGCCTGCCGAATCTGATGAGCGACTCGATGAAACAGCGCGTGCTGCTGGTGACGCCGACGACGCTGTTCGCGCTCTGCAAGGCCGTCGCCTATGGCTGGCGGGTCGAGGAACAGGCCGCCAACACCGCCCAGATCGCGACCCTCGGCCGCGATCTGTACAGAAGGCTCTCGGTGATGGGCGAGCACGTCGCGGGCCTTGGAAAAGCGCTGCAGACCGCGGTCGGCAAATACAACGCCTTTGTCGGTTCCCTGGAAGGCCAGGTTCTGACCCAGGCGCGCCGGTTCGAAGACCTGGCCGCCGACCACGAAGGCAGATCATTGACGCCGCTCGAAGCCCTCGACAGCGCCCCGCGCGAGTTGAGCAAACTCGCCATCGAGCCCCCGGCGGAAAAGCCGCCGATCTTGACGGTTCGCGCCGGCTGACCTACCTGCAGGCCATGGCTATTCGCGACATCCTCGTCGTACCCGACCCGCGCCTGAAGACGGTTTCCGCCCCGGTGACGGTGGTCGACGACAGTCTGCGCGCGCTGATGGACGACATGCTGGAGACCATGTACGCGGCCCCGGGCATCGGCTTGGCCGCCATCCAGGTCGGCGAGCCGGTGCGGGTGATCGTCATGGACCTCGACCATCGCGACGGCGAGCGCACCCCGCGCTATTTCGTCAATCCGGAGATCCTCTGGGCGTCGGAAGAGACCCAGCCCTACGAGGAGGGCTGCCTCTCGGTGCCGGACATCTATGACGAGGTCGAGCGCCCGGCGCAGGTGAAGCTGCGCTATATGAACTACCAGGGCGAGACGATCGAGGAGGATGCCGAGGGTGTGTTCGCGGTCTGCATCCAGCACGAGATGGACCACCTGGACGGAATCCTGTTCATCGACCACCTCTCGCGCCTGAAGCGCGAGCGCGCCGTCTCGAAGGTGAAGAAGGCGACCAGGGAAGCCGACGCCGCCTGACGCCGACCCTCATTCCGCGGCTAAAGCCGCTCCAGCGAGGGTGGCGGTTTCTGCCAGCCTAGCCGCCGGACCGATTGTCCCTGAGGCTATCCGCGGATTGCCGCGCCTGGTCGCCAGCCTGTCTGGCTTCGACCTTGGCCTTGGCGGCGGCGTCCTGCGCCTGGTGCTTCACCTCGACGCCGGCCTTTTTCAGTTCGGCGGCGGCGTCGGCCGCCGTCTGGCGCGCGTCGGCGCCGGCCCGGCGGATGTCGGGATCGTTGCGCACCTTGTTGGCGGCCGCGGCCAGGTCGTGACCGGTGTCGTGCAGATCGCGCCGCACGCTGGCGTCGTCGGATTTCGAGCAGGCCATGACGAGGAGGGCGGTCGCGACGACGAGCAAAGCCAGACGCATGGCCTGAACCTCCAGCGGGCGAAAGCCCGGCCTCTGAACGGGTCGTCGAGCGGCATGGTTCCTCAACCCACGCTTTCGCGGCGGCGTCCGCACGGCTAAACGGCTGCCATGCGCCTCGCCTTCCTCGGCACGCCGGATTTCGCGGCTCCTTCCCTGGCCGAGCTGATCGCCGCCGGCCACGAGGTCGCGGCGGTCTATTCGCAGCCGCCGGCGCCGCGCGGGCGCGGCCAGGCCTTGCGCCCCTCGCCGGTGCAGGCCTTCGCGCAGACCAACGGCCTGGTCACCCGCACCCCGGTCTCCATGCGCGACCCCGCCGAGGTCGAGGCCTTCGCCGCGCTCGACCTTGACGCAGCCGTGGTCGTCGCCTTCGGCCAGATCCTGCCGGCCGCCGTGCTGGCGGCGCCCAGGCTGGGCGCGTTCAACCTGCATGCCTCGCTGTTGCCGCGCTGGCGGGGGGCGGCGCCGATCCAGCGGGCGATCATGGCCGGAGACGCCGTCACCGGGGTCCAGGTCATGCGCATGACCGAGGGGCTGGACGAGGGCCCGATCCTGCTCTCGGAGACGGTGCGGATCGATGCGCTGGAGACGGCGGGATCGCTCTACGCGCGGCTGGCGCCCATCGGGGCTCACCTGCTGCCACGTGCGCTGGCGGCGCTCGAACGCGGGGCCTTGCGCGAGACGCCGCAGGCGGCCGACGGGATCACCTACGCCAAGAAGATTCGGCCCAGAGAGGCCCGTATCGACTGGGGCAAGTCCGCCAACCTGGTCGACCGGCGCATCCGCGGTCTGTCGCCGGCGCCCGGCGCCTGGTTCGAGGGCCGCGCCGACGGCAAGCCCATTCGCATCAAGGCGCTGCTCTCGACCGTCGAGGAGGGCCAGGGCGCTCCAGGCCAGGTGCTCGACGACCGGCTGCTCATCGCCTGCGGCAGGAGCGCGGTGCGCATCCTGCGCGCCCAGCGGGAGGGCCGCAGCGCCCAAGGCGCGGGCGACTTCCTGCGCGGCTTTCCGATTTCAGCCGGCGTCAGGCTGGGTTGATGCCGCGCTACCGCCTCCTGGTCGAATATGACGGCCGGCCCTATCACGGCTTCCAGGCCCAGGCTGATCAGCCGTCCGTGCAGGGCTCGATCGAGCGCGCGATCCGGGCCTTCTGCGGCCAGACCCTGCGCCTGCACGCCGCCGGGCGCACCGATTCCGGCGTGCACGCCATCGGCCAGGTCATCCATATCGACCTGGAAA
>DASYAQ010000053.1:0-8696 GCA_036501225.1 Caulobacteraceae bacterium
CGCGGACGGGGCCGCGGCTGTCGGCCTGGATGTCCTGCAGGGTCTGCATGTCCGCCCCGGCGCAGAAGCCGCGGCCGGCGCCGGTCAGCACGATCACCCGCACGGCGTTGTCGTCCGCCGCCGCTCGCATGGCGGCGGGCACCTCGCCCTCCATGACCCCGGTCCAGGCGTTCAGCCTGTCCGGCCGGTTCAGCGTCACGACCGCGACCCCGTCGGTGACGCGATAGGTGATCTGCTCGTAGGTCATCCGCGGCCTCCCATTCGACATCCATAGACCCTCTCCCCGCTCGCGGGGAGAGGGAAGGGTGAGGGGCCTTTGCGCGACGGGCTTTTCCGTTGAATCAGCGGCGGCGGCGCGACCCCCTCACCCTGCCCTCTCCGCCGCTCGCGGGGAGAGGGTTCATGAGGGCATGAACAGCAGGGCCGGGTATTCCAGCTTGACCTTCACCGCCTGGATGAAGGCGGCGGCGTCATAGCCGTCGACGACGCGGTGATCGAAGGAGGAGGAGAGGTTCATCATCTTGCGCACCGTGATCTGGCCGTCGCGGACCACCGGCCGCTCGACGATGCGGTTGGGGCCGACGATGGCCACCTCGGGCGCGTTGATGATCGGGGTGGTGGCGATGCCGCCGAGCGCGCCCAGGCTGGTCACGGTGATGGTCGAGCCGGTCAGCTCCTCGCGGGCGGCCTTGCCGTCGCGGACCGCCGCCGCCAGCCGGGCGATCTCGGCGGCGAGGTCCCACAGGTCGCGCGCCTCGGCGTTGCGGATCACCGGCACGATCAGCCCATCCCTGGTCTGCACCGCCATGCCGGCATGGACGGCGGCGTGGCGATGCACGACGCCGGCCTCGTCGTCGAACAGGGCGTTGATCTGCGGGAAGTCCGGCAGCACGCGAACCAGGGCCTGGATCAGGAAGGGCGGCAGGCTGAGGCTGGGCCGGCCCTCGGGCCTCGTCGCGTTCAGGTGCGCGCGCAGGGCCTCCAGCTCAGTGACGTCGATCTCCTCGACATAGGCGAAGTGAGGGATGCGGCGCTTGGATTCCGAGAGCCGCTCGGCGATGCGGCGACGCAGGCCGACCACCTTGACGTCCTCGACGCCCTCGCGCCTGGCCAGCGGGGCGCGGGCGGCCGGCGGCGTCCGGCTCAGATCGGCGTCGACGATGCGGCCATCGGGTCCGCTGCCTTTGAGGCTGGCCAGATCGACGCCCTGTTGTTTGGCGCGGCGTCGCGTGGCCGGCGAGGCCAGCGGCCTGGCCGCCGGTTCAGGTTCGACCGACGCGGACGGGGCCGCGACGGCGGCTAAGGGCGCAGCGGGTTCTGGGGCCGGCGCCTCGCCATCGATCTCCAGCACCACAAGGTCGGAGCCGACCGCGACGTCGTCCCCCTCACTCCCGGTGATGGCGGTCACCCGGCCGGCCACCGGCGAGGTCAGTTCGACGGTGGCCTTGTCGGTCATCACGTCGACCAGGGCGTCGTCCTCGGCGACTGCGTCGCCGACCGCGACGTGCCACTCGACGATCTCGGCCTCGGCGATGCCTTCGCCGACATCGGGCAGGCGGAAGACGTAGCGCGCCACGTTCAGGCCTCCAGCGCGCGCCGCAGGGCGGCGGCGACCCGGGCGGGGCCCGGAAAATAGTCCCACTCGAAGGCGTGCGGATAGGGCGTGTCCCAGCCCGTCACCCGCTCGATCGGGGCTTCGAGATGATAGAAGCAGTGCTCCTGCACCAGGGCCGAGAGCTCCGCGCCGAAGCCGGAGGTGCGGGTCGCCTCGTGCACGATGACGCAACGCCCGGTCTTTTCGACCGAGGTGGTGATCGCGCCGATGTCGAGCGGCACCAGCGTGCGCAGATCGATGATCTCCGCATCGATGCCGCTGTCCGACGCCGCCGCCAGGGCCACATGCACCATGGAGCCATAGGTGAGCACGGTGACCGCCGCGCCGGGCCTGGCCACGGCCGCCGACCCAAGCGGCACTGTATAGTGTTCCAGCGGAACCTCGCTGGCCGGATGTCCGGCCCAGGAGGTCACCGGCCGTTCGTGATGGCCGTCGAACGGGCCGTTGTAGAGCCGTTTCGGCTCCAGGAAGATCACCGGGTCGTCGGACTCGATGGCGCTGATCAACAGGCCCTTGGCGTCGTACGGATTGGACGGGATCACCGTCACCAGCCCGGCGACGTGGGTGAACAGCGCCTCGGGGCTCTGGCTGTGGGTCTGGCCGCCGAAGATGCCGCCGCCGTACGGCGCGCGGATGGTCAGCGGCGCGATGAAGTCGCCGGCCGAGCGATAGCGCAGCCGCGCGGCCTCGGAGACGATCTGGTCGTAGGCCGGATAGATGTAGTCGGCGAACTGGATCTCGACCACCGGCCGCAGGCCATAGGCGCCCATGCCGACGGCCACCGCGACAATGCCCGCCTCGCCGATCGGGGTGTCGAAGCAGCGGGTGACGCCGTACTTCTTTTGCAGGCCCTCGGTGGCGCGGAAGACGCCGCCGAAATAGCCGACGTCCTCACCGAAGACGAGCACGTCGCAATCGCGGCCCAGCATGACGTCCATCGCCGAGTTCAGCGCCTGGACCATGGTCATCGAGCCCATGTCAGCCCTCGCCCATCGCCCTGGCCTGTTCGCGCAGGTGCCAGGGCGTCTCGGCATAGACGTCGCCGAACATGGCCTGGGCCTTCACCGCCGGATCGGCCTCGGCGAACGGCCCGGCGGCCTCGGCGGCGCGCTGCGCGTCGCGCACCAGCGCCTCCAGTTCGGCGGCCAGCGCCGTATGCTGCGCCTCCGACCATTCGCCGAGCCCGATCAGGTAGGCCTTCAGGCGCTGGATCGGGTCGCCGAGCGGCCAGCCCTTGGCCTCGTCGGCGGGGCGATAGCGGCTGGGGTCGTCGCTGGTGGAGTGGCCCTCGACGCGATAGGTGAAATGCTCGATCACGATGGCGCCCAGGTTGGAGCGCGCCCGTTCCGCCGCCCAGGCGGTCACCGCATAGACCGCCAGCAGGTCGTTGCCGTCGACCCGCAGGGCCGGCAGGCCGTGGCCGATGGCCCGGGCCGCGAAGGTGGTCTCCTCGCCGCCGGCCAACCCTTGAAACGACGAGATCGCCCATTGGTTGTTGACGATGTTGAGGATCACCGGGGCGCGATAGACCGAGGCGAAGGTCAGGGCCTGATAGAAGTCCGCCTCCGCTGTCGCCCCGTCGCCGATCCAGGCCGCGGCGATGCGCTCGTCGCCCTTCAGCGCCGAGGCCATGGCCCAGCCGACCGCCTGGCTGAACTGGGTGCCGAGATTGCCCGAGATGGTGAAGAAGCCGTGCGCCCGGCTGGAATAGAGGCAGGGCAGCTGGCGGCCCTGCATCGGGTCGCTGCGGTCGGAATAGACCTGGTGCGCCATCGCCGCGACCGGATAGCCGCGCGCGATCAGCAGGCCCTGCTGACGATAGGTGGGAAAGCCCATGTCGTCGGGCCGCAGCGCCAGCGCCTGGCCGGCGGCGATGGCTTCCTCGCCGGCCGACTTGGCGTAGAAGGTGATCTTGCCCTGCCGCTGCGCGCGCACCATGCGGTCGTCGAGCGCGCGGGTGGTCATCATGATGCGCAGGCCCGAGCGCAGCGTCTCAGGCTCCAGATGCGGGTCCCAGGCCCCGACCGCCTTGCCGTCGTCGTCCAGCACCCGGATCAGCCCATAGGCCAGGTCGCGGATGGCGCTGGCCTCGACGTCCACCTCGGGGCGGTCGTAAGCGCCGGCGGACGGCGGGCGGATGGCGCTGAAGTCCGGCGGCTCGCCGGGGCGGCGCGTCGGTTCAGGGATATGCAGGCTTAGGCGCTGTGAGTCTGCCATGGGCGTACGCACCTTACGCCGCCGGACCGGCGAAGTTCCATGGCTCAGACCGTTCGCTGGGCGCGATCCTTCTCGTTGGCCCCGCGGATGGCGGCGCGGGCCTCTTCCCACTGCTCGTCCGACCAGCCGCGCAGGGCGCTGAAGCCGCCGCCGCCGGCCTGATGGCCGGCGCCGTCGATGGCGATGGTCTGGCCGTTGACGTATTCGGCGCCGGGCCCGAGCAGCAGGACGGCGAGATTGCACAGCTCGGGCATCCTGCCGACCCGGCCCATGGGATTGCCGGGCTGGGCGCCGTCGGCGCCGTCCTGGCGGCGGGAGGCGTTCGGATTGAGCCGGGCGGTCATGCCTTCGGTCGGAAAGGCGCCCGGCGCGATGGCGTTCAGGCGGATGTTCTTCGGTCCCCATTCCACCGCCAGCGACTGGGTCATGATGTGCAGCCCGGCCTTGGACATGGCCGAGGGCACGGTGAAGGGGCCGCCGTTCCACACCCAGGTGGTCAGGATGGAGACCACCGAGCCGGGCTTCTTTTCGGCGATCCAGCGCTTGCCGCAATCGAGGGTCACGAAGAAGGAGCCGCGGAAGACGATGTTGGTGATGGCGTCGAAGCCGCGCGGCGAGAGATCCTCGGTGCGGCTGATGAAGTTGCCGGCGGCGTTGTTGACCAGGCCGGTGAGCGCGCCGCCGTCGGACCAGATCGCGTCCAGATTGTCGCTGATCGCCTCGGGCACGCGGATGTCGCAGGGCTGCGCCACCACCTTGCCGCCGTGCGCCGCCATCAACTCGTCGGCGGCCTCCTGCAGCACGCCGCCGCGGCGGCCCCAGATATAGACCTCGGCGCCCAGGATCAGGAACGCCTCGGCCATCACCTTGCCGAGCCCGGTGCCGCCGCCGGTGACCAGGATGCGCTGGCCCTTCATCAGGCCGGGTTTGAACATCAGGTCATCGGGCGTCATGGCGTCCTCCATTGGCGTTTTCCCGACACTCGGCGACTGCCCTCGCGGAAGGTCAAGGGGCTGAGAGCGCCCCGGCGACTTCATCCCGCTTGACTCGATCGATCCCGTACGTCATACACTGTGTGCCATACACTATGTGGTGCACATGGATGCCGGTCGAGGACGATCTCTTTGAAAAGCTGCGGCTGGAGTTGCGGCGAGGCAGCCTGGTGCTGGCGGTGCTCGGTGCGCTGAAGGTCGAGCGCTACGGCTACACCCTGCGCAAGGTGCTGGCCGACGCCGGCCTGGAGATCGAAGAAAGCGCGCTCTACCCGATGCTGCGCCGCCTGGAGACGCAAGGCCTGCTGACCAGCGAATGGCGCGAAGAGGACAAGCGCAACAAGCGTTTCTATCGGCTCTCGCCCGACGGCGAGACGCTCGCCGCCCAGCTCGCCACCGAGTGGCGGGCGATCAATGCTTCCCTGGACACCCTGCTGTGAAGGCCGCGGACATGGACCTCATCGATCGCTATCTCGCCGCCATCGGCGCACTGACGTTGCAAGGCCAGCGCCAGGACATTCTGGCGGAACTGCGCGACGCGCTGATGAGCCGCTGCGAGGAGAAGGAGGCCGAGACCGGCCGGCCGCTGACCGAAGACGAGGTGGCCGACGTGCTGCGCGGCTTCGGCCATCCGCTGGTGGTGGCGGCGCGCTATGGCGGCCAGTCCTATCTGGTCGGCCCGGAACTCTATCCGCTCTATCTGTTCTGCCTGAAGATCCTGCTGGCCATCGTCGCGGCCATCGCGGTGGTCACCGGCGTCGTCACCGCCGCGCTGCATCCCGGCAATCCTGGAGCGGGAATCGGCGCCGCGATCGGCGCGTTCATCCCGGCGGCGCTCGCCAATGTCGGCGCCCTCACCATTATCGCCGCCATCGTTCAGCGGCAGAAGGTCCGGCCAGGCTTCCTGACCAACTGGAACCCGCGCGAGCTGCCAAAGCGTCTGCAGCGCCCCGTGTTCCGGCCCCAGACCCGACTGGACAATATCGCCGGCATCATCGCCCAGGGCGTGTTCGTCCTGTGGTGGACCCGCGCGCTGGCCGTCTGGATCCCCTATGTCAGCTATGTGCCGCTGAAAGCGGGACAACAGCTGGACCTGGCGCGCGCGCCGATCTGGGACACCCTGTTCTGGCCGGTGCTGGCGCTGATGCTGGCCTCGATCGCCGTGCACGCCCTGAAGCTGTTCGGACAGAAATTCAGGATGGCCGCGCACGGACTGGACCTCGCCCGCAACCTTGCCGCACTGGTCGTCCTGTGGGTCGCCTTGCAAGCCGGCCACTGGGTGACGGTTTCGGGCCGGGGCATGGCCGCCGACGCGCTCGCCAAGGTCGACTATGGCGTAAACCTCGGCCTGCAGATCGGCCTGGTCGTGCTCACCGTCGTTGCCGTGAGCCTGGTCCTCTACGACAGCTGGCGTCTGTTTCGCGACCAGCCGCGGCGCCTCGCGCCTAAGCCAGATTGATCTCCGCCAGCCGCTCGGCGAGGTAGGCGCGCGCGGTGATCGGCTGCGGATAGCGGTCGGGCGTCGCGGCGGCGACGCAGCCGGGCAGGGTCTGGATCAGGTAGTCGGGCGCGAAGTGCAGGAAGAAGGGCATGGAATAGCGCGCCAGGCCGGCCCGGTCCGGCGTCGGATTGACCACGCGGTGGGTGGTCGAAGGCAGGCGGTGGTTGGTCAGGCGCTGCAGCATGTCGCCGATATTGACCACCAGCGCGCCGGCCCGCGGCTTGACCGCCAGCCAGCGGCCGTCGCGGTCGAGCAGTTCCAGACCCGCCTCCTCGGCGCCGAGTAGCAGCGTGATGGCGTTGATGTCCTCGTGCGCCCCGGCGCGGATGGCGGGTCCGCGGCCGGCGGTCGGCGGATAGTGCAGCAGGCGCAGGATCGACTCGCCGTCGGCGACCGCGGGCGTGAACTGGTCGCGCGGCAGGCCGAGATGATGGGCGATGGCCTCGAGCAGATCCCGGCCGAGCGCGTCCAGCGCGGCGTAGAGGCCGCCGACGGACGCCTGAAATCGGGCGATCTCGGCCGGCCAGACATTGGCCGCGCGGCCGACGTGCCAGAATTCCTTCAGGTCGGGGTGGGCCTCGCCCTTGGCGGTCTCGACCCCGAACGGCGTGTAGCCGCGCTGGCCGGCGGCGCCGGCGATCAGGTAGCGCCGCTTGACCGGCTCTGGCAGGGCGAAGAAGGCCTTGGCGCGATCCTGCGCCGCCGCGACCAGGGCGGGGTCGAGGCCATGGTCGGTGACGACGGCGAAACCATAGCGCTCGAACGCGGCGCCGAGCGCGGCGGCGAACCCGGCGAAATCCCGCCCGTGCAGGCGAAAAGAGATGGATTGGATGGCCAAGAAAAACCCGCGCGATCGATCGTTTCGCCGATCATGCGCGATTCGCCGACAGAAAAGCCCGCCCTAAAGCGCCCGCACGCGCCTCAGGGTCTCGGCGCACTCCAGATGCGCCCGGCGCTCGGCGATTTCCTGGTAGAAGGCGGCGTTCTCGGTCTCCGCACCCCAAAACTCGGTCGTAGCCGTATCGAGGGCGGCGAAACTCCGGGTTGGGCTGGCGACTTGGTCGAAATCGATCGGTTGATCCATCGCCTATAGTCTCCTTGCGGATGTGCTTAACGGAGTATTAGCCATTTCACCTTGGCTCGCATTCTAACGTCCAACAACACCGTTCGTCGGAAATGGCGCCCGCCTCACGAAGACTTGACCATCGAGCGGGGGGAAGATGCCCGCGAATTCGGGGCGAAACGCCGCACGAACCCCTCAGGGTGATCAACAGTCAGATTGCATATTGGCTATCGCTTCACGACGGCGTTACCATGGGGTTTGGACGCCGCGTCGGGGCGCGCAGTCCGGCGGGTTCGCGACGCGGCCGCTGGTCCGCCGATCCACGAGAGTAGAGCGTCGCCAGAGGAAGCCGCTTTGCAGCGTACGATTACCGAGGGGCCGGATTACTTCCATAAGGTCGTCGATTGCCAGTGGGCCTGTCCCGCGCACACCCCCGTGCCGGAATACATCCGGCTGATCGCCGAGGGCCGCTACTCCGACGCCTATATGATCAATTGGAAGTCCAACGTCTTTCCGGGCATCCTGGGGCGGACCTGCGACCGGCCCTGCGAGCCGGCCTGCCGGCGCGGCCGGGTCGAGGATGAGCCGGTGGCCATCTGCCGGCTGAAGCGGGTCGCCGCCGACAACAAGGACGACATCACCGGCCAATTGCCGACCGCGCCGGCCAACAAGAACGGCAAGCGCATCGCCTGCATCGGCGCGGGCCCCGCCACCCTGACCGTGGCCCGCGACCTGGCGCCGCTGGGCTATGAGGTCATCGTCTTCGACGCCGACGCCAAGTCGGGCGGCATGATCCGCAGCCAGATTCCGCGCTTTCGGCTGCCGGAATCGGTGATCGACGAAGAGGTCGGCTACATCACCGGCCTCGGCATCGACATGCGCATGGGCCAGCGCATCGACAGCCTGAAGAGCCTGCTGGCCGAAGACTACGACGCCATCTTCGTCGGCTCCGGCGCCCCGCGCGGCCGCGACCTCGACGTGCCGGGCCGCGCCGAGGCCGCCGCCAACATCCATATCGGCATCGACTGGCTGTCCTCGGTCTCGTTCGGCCACATCGACAGGATCGGCAAGCGGGTCATCGTGCTCGGCGGCGGCAACACCGCCATGGACTGCTGCCGCACCTCGCGCCGGCTGGGCGGCGAGGACGTCAAGGTCATCGTGCGCTCGGGTTTCGAGGAGATGAAGGCGTCGCCCTGGGAGAAGGAGGACGCCATGCACGAGGACATTCCGATCCTCAACTTCCTGACGCCCAAGGAATTCGTCCACGACAACGGCCGCCTGACCGGCGTGATCTTCGAGAAGGTGGCC
>DASYAQ010000054.1:0-1680 GCA_036501225.1 Caulobacteraceae bacterium
ACCGGGCCGGTCAGCAGCTTCTCGAAGGTCAGGATGTCCCAGATCAGCGAGTTCGCCGGCGAATCGCTGCGAGTGATCGTTGGGCGACGCATGACCAGTTCCACGCTAGGGGCGCCGGACTCGGCCCGACGGGGTTCGCTACCAGTGTCTCAGGCTTCCTGCAACGGCGCGCCGAGGTTGGCGCCAGGCAAATGAGACTGCGATGGATGAGCCTTGTCTTCGGCGCGCCTTCTCCCCTCGCGGGAGAAGGTGGCCCCCGAATGGGGGCCGGATGAGGGGCCGCGCCGGGGTTTGGGGCAGGGCGCCCGGTCAAAATACGGACAGTGCGGCGCGGCCCCTCGTCCGACCGGTCTTTCGACCGGCCACCTTCTCCCGCGAGGGGAGAAGGGACGTTAACGGCCGACCTCAGGGGCTCTCCTAAACCATCCCCACCGTCTTCAGCCGGGCCTTGGGGTGGATTTCGTTCTGGCTCATCACCACGGTCTGGCCGCGGAAGCGTTCGATGATCGAGCGGACGTAAGGGCGAATCTGCGGACCGGTGAGCAGCACCGCCGCCTCGCCGGCCAGGGCGGCGCGTTCGAAGGCCTCGCGCACGGCGCGGATGAAATCCTGCAGTTTCGAGGGGGCGAGGGCCAGCTGCTTGTCCTCGCCGCCGCCGATCAGGGCCTCGGCGAAGGCCTGTTCCCAGTCGGGCGACAGGGTGATGATGGGCAGGGCGCCGTCCTCGCCCTTGTTCTGCCAGCAGAGCTGGCGCGCCAGCCGCGCGCGCACGGCCTCGACCAGGTTGGTGATCGAGGTGGTGTGGGGCGCCGCCTCGGCTATGCCCTCGAGGATGGCCCCGAGATCGCGGATGGAGACGCGCTCCTTCAACAGCGCCTGCAGCACGCGCTGGATGGTCGTGGCGCTGACCACCGACGGCACCAGGTCCTCGACCAGCTTCTTCTGCTCGGCCGGCAGGTCCTTCAGCAGCTTCTGCACCTCGCCATAGGAGAGCAGGTCGGACATGTTTTCCTTGAGGATTTCGGTGAGGTGGGTGGTCAGCACCGTGGCCGGATCGACGATGGTGTAGCCGCGGAAGGTGGCCTCTTCGCGCAAGGACTCGTCGATCCAGGTGGCGGGCAGGCCGAAGGCCGGTTCGCGCAGATGCTCGCCGGGGATGTCGACCTGACCGCCGCGCGGATCCATGGCCATCAGGTGGCCCAGCCTGACCTCGCCGGCGCCGGCCTCCATCTCCTTGATTCGGATGGCGTAGCCCTGGGTGGCCAGCCGCATGTTGTCGAGGATGCGCACCGGCGGCATGACGAAGCCGTATTCGCTGGCCAGGGTGCGGCGCAGGGCGCGGATCTGATCGGTGAGCCGGCGGCCTTCCAGGTCGTTGATCAGCACCAGGAGGCCGTAGCCCAGCTCGACCTTGATATCGTCCATGGCCAGCGCCGTGGCGATCGGCTCGTCGGCCGGCTCGGTCATCGGAACCGGCGGCGGCGCGGTGGCGTCGGCGCGGACCTTCTGGGCGCGGCGCCAGGCCAGGCCGCCGGCGCCCAGCGCGATGCCGGCGAAGGGCAGGATCGGCATGCCGGGCACCAGGGCGATCACCCCGGCGGCGGCGGCGACCATGCCCAGCGAGACCGGGTTCATGGCCAGCTGGCCGACCAGGGCCTTGTCGGCGGCGCCCTCGACGCC
>DASYAQ010000055.1:0-2736 GCA_036501225.1 Caulobacteraceae bacterium
TCGCCGAAATAGACGAAGGCGACCTTGCCGTTCTTGCGGTAGCGGTTGGCCAGGCCGAGGCCGGTGCCGAGCGAAACCTGGGCGCCGACAATGCCGTGGCCGCCGTAGAAGTCCCGCTTCGGCTGGAACATGTGCATCGAGCCGCTCTTGCCCTTGGCGACCCCGGCGGCGCGACCGGTCAGCTCCGCCATGACCGCCTTCGGATCGACCCCGCAGGCCAGCATGTGGCCGTGGGCGCGGTAGGCGGTGATGATCTGGTCGCCGGGCTCTTTGATCGACTGCATGCCGACGGCGATGGCTTCCTGGCCGATATAGAGGTGGCAGAAACCGCCGATCAGCCCCATGCCGTAGAGCTGGCCGGCCCGCTCCTCGAAGCGGCGGATGAGCAGCATCTGGCGATAGAAGCCGAGCAGGTCTTCGGCGTGCGCCGGCGCCTTGGCGGTCTTTGCCTTCGTCGTCCTGGCCGCGGCGCGCGCCATCCTGGTCTCCGTGGCCTTTTTCGAAGAACCCGCGCCGGTGGCGAAAGGTTCTCAAGGCCGCGCGAAGAGTCGCGGGCTAGCGGCCGGTGCGGATCACATAGTCCCTGGGATCGGCCAAGCCTAGAAGGGAACGGGCGCGTTCGTCCAAAAGCTCCATCGAGAGGCCCTGGTCGCGCAAAAGCTGGGCGCGGCGCTCCAGGTCCTGCCGCTGGGCCGTGAGCCCGGCCAGTTCGATGGATTTCTCGTGCAGCGTGGCGTTGCGCTCAGACCGCGACAGCAAACCCCGATCGCCGGTGAGCGCCTGGAACCCGAAATAGAAGATCAGGAAGGCCAGGATGGCGGTGGGGATGTAGGATCTGAGGCGCGCGAGCATTTTCGATGCAGAGCCGGAAAGGCTTCAAGTCTGCGGCAACGTGCTTAACGGAGGGTTGATGGTTTCGCGGCCAAAGGCTTCTTCCCTCTGGGAGAGGTAATTCAGGGGCGGCTGTGGCGGGGCTCCGGGCCGATCCGGGAACGGGAGCCGCCGGGATTGGTTCAAGATCATTCGAACCCTGAAGGCGCCGGCATGCCTGAAGCTGACGACTATGTCCGCAACCTGCTCAACACCCTGATCGAGACCGCGCTGGACAGCGTCGATGGTTTTGAAAAGGCGTCCGAGCTGGCGCGCAATCCGCGCTTCCAGACCCTGTTCAAGGACAGGGCGCAAGCCAGGCGAAAGGTGGCCGATGAATTGAAGGACGAAGTGCGGCGCCTTGGCGCCGAGCCCTGGGACAAGGGTTCGTTGCGCGGTCGCGCCCGGCGCGCCTTTCTCGAATTGCGGGATAAGATCGGCGGCAAGAGCGACAAGCCGGTGATCGACGCGGTCGAACACCACGAAGACTTCATTCGCGGCCAGTTCGCCGAGGCGGCCAACGATGAGCGGCTGCCGCAATCGGCTCGCCAGTTCGTCGATCGCCTGCACGGCGGTCTTGTGGCCGAGCACGATGAGATCAGCGCCATCAAGCAAGAGTTCGATTGAGGCCCGCCATTGTGGAGCCAGTCGCCTCGCATGGCGTTTCAACCTGCACATCCGCAAAGAGGTCAACATGGCGCGGTTCAAACTGAACGATGCGGACGAGGACTTTCTGAAGCTGCCGCAAGGCGCCGCGCTGATATCGGCCGGCTCCAGCGGCACCCAGACCTGGATCGAGCGCGACCGGGACATGGTGGTCCATATCGCCGTCAAGTCGGTCGCGGTGGCGACCGCCGATGGCGGCACGCTGGAAGTCTGTATCGAGATGGGCGGCGACTCCGCCAAGGGACAGGACGGTCCCTTGCCGATCGAGTCGCAGCTTCGCGCCAGCCAAGGCGTACAGGTGCTGGTCAAGGCCGGCGAGCGACTGGCGTTCAAGGCCTATCCCGTCGCGACCAATGCGGAAGTGCTGAAAACCATCGTCTGGGCGGCGGATTTCAAGTCAGACCACGAAGTCGAGGCGGCGCGGATGGCCCAGGAGCGCGCCACCGCGAAGCCCGAGGGTGCGCCTGCGACCCACTAGATCAGCGGCGCTATGCGAGCGCGGCGACCTGGCACAGTTCGGACGCCAGCCATGCCGATGGGCGGCGCGCGCCGACCACCCGGCCCGTGGTGTCCAGCACCTTGGCCTCGACCAGCGCCGCGATCGCCGGATGGCCGCGGTCGACGACGCCCAGCGCCGCCAGGATCGCGGCGATGACTGTCTCCGAGGCGCGCCCGGCGCCGTCATCGATCTTTACGGCGACGCCAAGGCCAAGCGCGCCAAGCACCGCGACATAGGCCCCTTCCGCGCCGGTCTTCACCGACGCCGCGCCGTCGGCGGCTTCGATAAGCGCGGTGCAGGCCCTGCCCGTGCCGGCCACATAAAGCGGGTTGGCGCGCACCGCCGCATAGAGCCGGCGGGCGGCCTCGGCCCGCGCCGGCGGCAGGCCGGACGGGTCGGCGATTCTGGCCATCGCGATGGCCAGCGCCTGCAGGGGCGTCGCCGCCGCCGGCGCGGTGCAGCCGTCGATGCCGACGGGCATGGCGGCCGGGTCCAGTCCGGACATTTCGGCGATCGCCCCCAGCGCCAGGCGCTGGACCGGATGGCCGGGCTGCTCATAACCGTGGGTATCGACGCCGAGATGGCGGGCGACGGTGAGAAACCCCGTGTGCTTGCCCGAGCAGTTGTTGTGCAGCCGCGACGGCCTGGCGCCCGAGAGCAACAGGGCGCGCGCCGCCGCCTCGTTGGCCGGCGCGTGGGCG
>DASYAQ010000056.1:0-1700 GCA_036501225.1 Caulobacteraceae bacterium
TTCCCTGCCCGCCCATCCCGGCTAAGTCTGGGATGGGCGGTCTTTTCGCCGCCTTCTTAAGCCTTGGGGAGCTCAGCTTGACCGATCTCGAACGCCTGCGGGCCTCGCCGATGCCCTTCGCCGCCCTGATGGGCGTCCGCTTCATCGAGGCGAGCCGTGAGACGGTGACCGCCAGCCTGCTGGTGCGGGAGGATCTCTGCACCGCCGGCCACACCATCCATGGCGGCGCCCTGATGGCGTTCGCCGACACGGTCGGGGCGGCGGCCACTATCCTCAACCTGTCACAGGCCGCCGGCACTACGACGCTGGAGAGCAAGACCAACTTCCTGCGGGCCGCCGCCGCCGGCGCGACCCTGACCGCCACGGCGACGCCCGTGCATCGCGGCCGGCGCACCCAGGTCTGGCAGACCCGCATCGAGAGCGACGACGGCAAGCTGGTGGCGCTAGTCACCCAAACCCAGATGGTGCTTTAGGCCGAGGCGGGCCGCAAGGGGTTCGGGCCGTAGCGATTGGCGCCCTGTTCGCTGTCCATCACCCCGAGCTCGATCGCCGCCCAGATCAGCACCAGCATGAGCAGGAAGTCGAGGAAGCCGGCCGGGTGCGGCCAGACCACGGCGACGGCGAACAGGATCAGCGCCGCCCACCAGCCGGAGCGGCCGCGATCGTGCAGCCGCTTGGAGACCACGCAGACCCCGCCATAAAGCACGGCCGGATAGACGAGCAGCCCGGTCAGCCAATGGCCGACCGGACCGACCAGCGCTTCGTAAAGCGCCGTGATCGCGATCAGCGTGGCCGACCCGATCAGGAAAGGCGTGCGCGGGAGCCTCCCGTCCGCGGACAGGAAGAGCTCCCGCCAGTCGATCTGGCCGCCGTTCATGCCCGTCTGACCCGGTCCGTTGAAACCGAACGAAGTCTAGGGCCGGAAGCGGCTGGCCGGAAGGGCCTTAGACCGCCGGCGCCGCGGCGACCGCTTCGCCGATCCCCTTCGGCGAGGGGCCGAAGCGGTTGGGGCCTTGCGTCCCGTCGAGGAAGCCGAGCTCGATCAGCAGCCAGATAACGCCGATGAGCGGAATCAGGCCGATCAGGACGAACCAGCCGCTCTTGTCACGATCGTGGCAGCGCTTCACGTCGATCGCCAGGGCGATCCAGATATAGGGTATGTAGAGAAGCCCCATCAAACCCATGACAAGCGGATTGGGCGTGCCTTGCGCCATGCCCGACATGCCCATCAGCACGCTGATGACCACCCCGAAAACGACCGCCACGCTGATAAGGCCCAACCAGAAGTGCAGGCGCCGGATGCGGCCCTGAAAGCTGAACAACAGATGCATAATGTCCATTGGTTTTCCCCCCTGATAGACACGGATAACGACGCTATCTCTTTCTTTGGCGTTCGGCCAGCCTCGTGTGGCGACACTGGAAAGCCTCGGCAAAAAGGGCCATGTTGAGCCCATGACCGACACCTCCATCACCCATGCCCGCTCGGCCTCCGGTTTCGACCTGACGCCGCCCTCGCCCGACGAACTGAAGCGGCTCGAGTCCGACCTGACGCCCGAGGAAGCCGAGGTTCTGCTGCATCACGGCACCGAGGCGCCGTTCTGCGGCGGCCTGCTCAACAACAAGACCGACGGCGTCTACTGCTGCCGGCTGTGCGGCCTGCCGCTGTTCCGCGCCCAGACCAAGTTCGAGAGCGGCACCGG
>DASYAQ010000057.1:0-6328 GCA_036501225.1 Caulobacteraceae bacterium
CTCCGAGGTGTCCTGGGCGTGCATGCCGAGCTTCTCGAGGTTGCGGCCGCGGCTGAAACCCTCGCGGCTGGCCTCGACCAGAAAGAGCGTAATGCCCTTGGCGCCGGCGGCGCTGTCGGTCTTGCAGGCCAGCACGACGAAATCGCACAGCTGGCCGTTGGAGATGAACACCTTCTGGCCGTTGATGACGAACTCATCGCCGTCGCGAATGGCGCGGGTGCGGATCGCCTTCAGGTCGCTGCCGGCGTGCGGCTCGGTCATGCCGAGCGAGCCGATGGCCTCACCACGCACCATCTTGGGCAGCCAGTGGCGCTTCTGGGCTTCGGTTCCAAAGGAGAGAAGGTAGGTGGCGACCAGGTCAGTGTGGATCAGGAACCCGGGCCCGCTCGCGCCGACGCGCCACAGTTCCTCGAAGACCACCACGTCGAAGAGGTAGTCCAGGCTGAGGCCGCCAAAGACTTCCGGCGCCGTGCAGCACAGCAGGCCTTCGGCGCCGGCCTTAAGCCAAAGCTCCCGCGGCACCGCGCCGTCTCGCTCCCACTGGGCGTGATACGGGACGATTTCGCGCTGCATGAACCGACGCACCGACTCGCGGAAGATGTTGTGCTCTTCGCGGAAGAGCGTGCGCTCAATCATTCGGTCGCCCGGCCATAACCATACATATTGTTCGCTAGCGTATCACTATCGCGCCATGGATGGGTAGGCAAGCCGCTCGGGCGCCGCTCAGAGGCGCGCCTCGACCTCCGCCCAACGGCGCGACAGATTTTCGCGATGATCCGGATGGGCGATCGCGATCAGCGCCTTGGCTCTGGCCGCGTGGGTCCTTCCGCGCAGATCGGCGACGCCCTGTTCGGTCGCCACCAGGTCGATCTCGAACCGGCCGAGCGAAACCGGGCCGCGGCTGGTCTGGGGCGGGATGATGCGGGTCGCCCCCCTGGCCATCGAAGGCAGCGCCATGATGCTGAGGCCGCCGCCCAGACGCGCGCCACGGGCGAAGTCCGAGCCTCCACCTGGCCCTGACATCAGTCCTTTGGGCGTCAGCTCGGCATAGGCCTGGCCAAAGAGATCAACCTCGAGCGCGGAATTGACCGCCACGAAGCGGTCCAGCCCGGCGATGACCTCGGGTGCATGGGTGTGGCTTACCGGTTCGAACCGGAACTCCGGCTCACCGATCGAGGCATAGAGCGCCGGCGATCCGATCGCGACTCCGGCGGTGACCGACGGCCCGGGGGCCAGCGCGCCGGCGTCGCGCAGCGTCAGCACGCCATCGCCGACCAGCCCGGAGTGGATGTGCAACCGCCGCCGATCGCCCAGCGCCCGCAGGATCGCGTCGGGAATCCGGCCAAGCCCCGTTTGCACCGTCGCGCCGTCGGCAACCCATTCAGCCACATGCCTGGCGACCGCTGCGGCGATGGGATCCACCGCCTCTCCGGCCGCTGCGATGGGGCCCGCGGGTCGTTCAAAGACAGCGGTGAGTTGGTCGAACGGTATGCCGCGATGGCCGCGGGTTCGCGGCAGCCGGGGATCGATCTGCGCAATGCGGATGGGGATTTCTGGCCAGAGATCGGCGAGGAAATCGACCACGGGCCCGAAGCTGCACCAGCCGTCATCGTCCGGCGGCGCAACCCGGAACAGGGCCGCCGCGATCGGCCGCGCCCGCAGATGGCGCAGAATGTCGCCGTAACAGAGGGGCAGGAACTCGACCCGATCGCCGGCCGCGCGAAGTTCCGGGGTCAGGAAGAAGGTCCGCACCCGGCAGCGGTCGCTGACCAGATAAGTCGAGCGGTTGAGGCCGGGCACGAAGATGCCGGTAAACGTCATCTCGCCCCAGGCGTCGGGCGTTCCACCGAGCTCTTCCAGCCACAGGGCCGACTCCGCCGAACAGCCCTGGACGTAGGTCAGGCCGCCCGGCGGCAGCACGCGCGCGAGATCGCCGCCGGAGAGCCGCAAGGGCGGCATGTGAGCCGAGCCGCGCTAGCCGACGAACTTCTGGAAGTCCGGCGTGCGCTTTTCGTTGAAGGCAGCGACACCTTCCTTGGACTCCGGCGTGTCGTAGAACAGCTTCACCGCGTGCAGTGCGAAGTTGCTGATTCCGCGGATGGAGTCGGAATCGGCGTTGAACGACCGCTTGAGGAAGGCCAGCGCGGTCGGCGACCGCTCCGCGATCTTGTCGGTCCAGTCGTTGACCGCGGCGTCGAGCCGATCGGCCGGAACCACCTTGTTGACCAGCCCCATCTCACAGGCTTGTTGAGCCGTATAGCGATCGTTGATGAACCAGATCTCGCGCGCCCGCTTGTCGCCGACGTGGCGGGCGAGGAAGCTGGTGCCCCAGCCGGCGTCGAACGAGCCGACCTTGGGTCCCACTTGACCGAACTGTGCGTGTTCGGCGGCGATGGTCAGGTCGCAGAGGGTCGCCAACACGTTGCCGCCGCCGATGGCGAACCCGTTGACGCGGGCGATCACCGGTTTGGGAATGTCGCGGATAAGGCCCTGCAGTTCGTCGATCGGCAGGCCCATGACGCCGCGACCGTCATAGCTGCCTTCGTGCGCGGATTGGTCGCCGCCGGTGCAGAAGGCCCGATCGCCGGCGCCGGTCAAAACCACGCTCGCGATGTTTCGATCGTTGGCGGCGCGCTGGAAGGCGTGGATCAACTCCTCCACCGTACGGCCGCGAAAGGCGTTGTAGACCTTCGGTCGGTCGATGGTGATCCAGGCCGCGCGCGCGCGCACCTCATAAAGGATGTCTTCGTAGGTCATCTCGTCCAGCATGGTTCCACCCGATTGTCAGATCATGTTCATGCCACCGGAGACGGAGATCGCCTGACCGGTGATGTAGGAGCCGTCGTCCGACGCCAACATTGCGACGATTCCGGCATAGTCTTCCGGCTCGCCCATGCGCCGCAGCGGAATGCCGCGGACCATGGCGTCCTTCCACTTCACGGCGTCCTCGCTGGCGCCGAGCACCGACTGCATCATCGGCGTGTTGGTAGGCCCCGGGCAAACCGCGTTGAGCAAGACGCCTTTGCGGGCCAGTTCGCGCGCCATCGACTTGGTGAAGGCGATCAAGCCGCCCTTGCAGGCGGAATAGACCGCCTCGTCGCTGGTCCCCACCCGCGCCGCATCCGAGGCGATATTCACCACCCGGCCGCCGCCCGCCTCGACCATCCGTGGGCAGACCGCGTGATGCAGGTTCAGAGGCCCGTAGAGATTGATCCGGATGATCTTGTCCCAAAGCGCCGTGTCGGTCTTGAGGAACGGCATGGGCTGGTCCCAGCCGGCATTGTTGACCAGGACCCAGATCGGGCCGTGGTCGGCTTGCACCTGGGCGACCGCGGCCTGAACCGCATCGTAATCGCCGACGTCCACCGCATGGACCGAGACCTCCGCCTCCCCGGCCAACGCCACGGTTTCCATCGCCGTTTCGGGTTTGAGGTCAAAGATCGCGACCTTGCAGCCTTCTTTGGCCAGGCGAAGGCTGATGGCCCGGCCAATGCCCTGGCCGCCTCCGGTGACGATCGCCGTCCTGCCGCTTAAGCCCTGCACCATCACCTCCGATTGCTTGCGTCTAGATGTCCGAGTCGGCTGCGCCGGCGCTGTCCGGCCGACCGCCGCCCAGTTCCCTGAGCAGGTTCGCCTTCATCCCGCGCAGCGCCGTCACCGTGGCCTGCAGATCGCTGTCCTCGATGCCGGCCAGGATGAGATCCTCCGCCTCGGCGCTGCTGGCGCGGATCGCCTTCATCAGCTTGGCGCCGCTCTTGGTCAGGAAGACCCGCTTTACGCGTCGGTCCACCGGATCGGCTCGCCGCTCCACGATACCGTTCGCCTCCAGGCGGTCGATCAGCCCGCCGAGTGCGACCTTGCCCAGATCGAGCTCCTCGGCCAGGGCGACCTGAGGCATGCCGTCGCGCCTGGACAGGAAGGCCAGCACCCACCACTGGGAGCGCGTCACGTTCAAAGGTTTCAGATATCGGTCGATCAGGCTTCGCCTCAGGCGGGACACATCGTGCACCAGGAATCCGAGACGGAGCTCCCAGTTCAAATCACGCGGCATTCGGGATCCTCCAGCCAAGGTGGCTAAGGTCCCTGTAGCGCCTTCGGGTGCATCCTGCATTAGCGTCTTCACGCCTCTTTATTGTACGCTTGTGTATGATATACAAGCGCGTTAATTCGACCGCGCCCCGGAACGCGGCGCGCGCCGGCCGATCCCGGTTTGACGCGCGATCCGGGCGGTGCTCCCTAAGCGGACGTCGCAGTCGCGGCGATCGGCAGGCTGATCGGAGGACGATCGTTGGGCGGACGCTATTTCGAAGAGTTCGAACTCGGCCAGACCTTCGTCCACGAGGTGCGCAGGACCGTCACCGACATGGACAACATCCTGTTCTCGGCGCTGACCCACAATCCGGCGGCCATCCACCTGGACGTGGAATACGCCAAGACCACCGAGTTCGGCCGCCCGCTGATCAACAGCATCTTCACCCTGGGGCTGATCGTCGGCCTGTCGGTCTATGACACCACGCTGGGCACCACCGTGGGCAATCTGGGATGGGAAGAGGTGCGTTTTCCCAAGCCGGTATTCAGCGGCGACACCCTGCGCGCCGAGTCCGTCGTCTTCGGCGTGCGCGAAAGCCAGTCGCGCCCAACCCAAGGGATCGTCACCTTCGAGCACTGCGGTTTCAACCAGCGCGACGAGGAGGTGGTCTTCTGCCGCCGCGTCGCCCTGATGATGCGCAAGCCGGCATGAAGCTCCGCTCGCTGCTTTTCGTGCCGGGCGACAGCGAGCGAAAGTTCGTCAAGGCTTCGGCTTGCGGCGCCGACGGCCTGATCCTCGACCTCGAGGATGCGGTCGCCCCCTCGCGCAAGGCCGAGGCGCGCGCCCTGGTCGCCGGGCTGGTCCAATCGCCCGAGCCGCGGCCCTGGTCGTTCTGGGTGCGGATCAACGCCTTCGACACCGGATTGACGGCCGACGACCTCGCGGCCGTGGTGCGGCCCGGGCTCGACGGCATTCTGTTGCCCAAGGCGAACGGCGCGCAAGACGTCGTCCGGCTCGGCCGCGAACTCGATGCGCTTGAGGCCAAGGCCGGCGTGCCGGTCGGTCGGACGCGCATCCTGGTGGTGTCGACCGAGATGCCCGTGGCGATGTTCAATCTGGGTGGCTACACGCCCGCGCACCCGCGCCTTGCCGGTCTGACCTGGGGCGCGGAAGACCTGAGCGCTGCTATCGGGGCGACCACCAACAAGGGCGCCGACGGCGATTGGAGTCCCCCCTACCAGCTGGCCAGGTCCCTGTGCCTGTTCGCCGCCGCCGCCGCTGAAGTGGCGCCGATCGAGACCCTGTTCGCGGACTTCCGGGACACACAGGGGCTTATCGACAACTGCAGGCTCGCGCGCCGCGACGGCTTCACCGGGCGGATCGCGATCCATCCGGACCAGGTGGCGCCGATCAACGCCTGTTTCTCCCCCTCAGCTGAGGATGTCGCCCATGCACGCCGCGTCGTGGAGGCCTTCGCGTCCCAGCCGGGAGCCGGGACAATCGGCATCGGCGGCAAGATGTACGACATCCCCCACCTGAAGGCGGCCCAGCGCGTGCTCGCAGCGGACCGGCAGGCCTGACCATGAGCGCCTCCTCGATCGATCAATCCGAGGATCTGGACGCGCTTCGCCAGGGCGTCCGCGCGGTGGTCACCCGCTTCGACGACGCCTACTGGCTGGCGCGCGATGACGACGGCGAGTTCCCGTTCGCGTTCCACAAGGCGATGGCCGAGGCAGGATGGCTGGGGATCACCATGCCCGAGGCCTATGGCGGGTCCGGCCTGGGCGTTACCGAGGCCGCGGTGATGATGCACGAGGTCGCCTCGCACGGCGGCGGCATGACGGCCGCGTCGGCGGTCCACATCAATCTGTTCGGGCCCCACCCCATCGTCGTCCACGGCACGCCCGACCAGAAGGCCCGCTGGGTGCCGCGCCTGGTGGCCGGCGACGACCAGTGCTGTTTCGGCTTCACCGAGCCGGACGCCGGCCTGAACACCACCCGGATCAAGACCTTCGCCGAGAAGGTCGACGGCGGCTACGTCGTGCGCGGCCAGAAGGTGTGGACCTCGACCGCCCAGGTCGCCAACAAGATCATGCTGCTCGCGCGCACGACGCGTTTCGAGGACGCCAAGCGTCCGACGGACGGCATCACCATCTTCTATACCGATCTGGATCGCTCGAAGATCGAGGTGCGGCGCATCCCGAAAATGGGCCGCAAGGCGGTCGACTCCAACGCCATCTTCATCGACGGCCTGTTCATCCCCGAGGAGGATCGCGTCGGCGAGGAAGGCAAGGGCTT
>DASYAQ010000058.1:0-13435 GCA_036501225.1 Caulobacteraceae bacterium
CGATGATGTCGGCGCGGTGATCGTGACCGGCGCCGGGCGGGCGTTCTGCGCCGGCGCCGATCTCTCCGGCGGCGGCGGATTTGGCCGTGGCGGCGCACCAGTCGCTGCATCGGACGAGGTGCGGCGCGACGGCGCCGGCATGGTGACCATGCGCATCTTCGACAGCCTGAAACCGGTGATCGCGGCGGTGAACGGCGCCGCGGTCGGCGTCGGCGTGACGATGCTTTTGCCGATGGACATCCGGATCGCCTCGACCGACGCCCGCTTCGGGCTGGTGTTCAACCGGCGTGGGATCGTGATGGAAGGCGCCTCCTCCTATTTCCTGCCCAGGCTGATGGGCATGTCGAGCGCGCTGGAGTGGGTCTATTCAGGTCGCGTGTTCCAGGCGCAGGAGGCGCTGGAGCGCGGCCTCGTGCGGTCGCTGCACGCCCCCGCCGATCTCCTGCCGGCGGCCAAGGCGATCGCGCTCGACATCGTCGAGAACACCGCGCCGGTCTCCGTCACGCTCAGCCGGCAACTGATGTGGCGCATGCTGGCCGCGTCGCACCCGATGGAGGCGCACCGGGCCGAGAGCCTCGCGCTGCACACCCGCAACCGATCGGGCGATGCGCGCGAGGGCGTCGCGTCGTTCCTGGAGAAGCGCCCGGCGAATTTTCCCGATCGGGTGCCGCGCGACCTCCCGAACATCTGGCCGAACTGGGTCGATCCGGAGTTCTAGCCCCGCAGCCGCGTCGACCGGCGGCGCCATTTTCTCGGCGCGCCAACGGTCTCCCGCGGACAGGGTCGCGCATGGTGGACGCAGGTCGCGCGGAAAGCCGGCGGCCGGCGTTTGACCTATCCTCCCCCAGGGGATAGGTCAAAGTGGTGACCGACCAGACGAAACACGCCACACATCCGGCGATCGTGACGCGGCTGAAGCGCGCCGAGGGCCATCTCCGCTCGGTGATCGGCATGATCGAACAGGGTCGCCCCTGTGTGGACCTCGCCCAGCAGCTGCAGGCCGTGGAGGCTGCCGTCGGCGCGGCAAAGCGCGAACTGATCCACGACCATATCGACCACTGCCTGGAGGCCGGGGCGGAGGGGGATGACGCCGCCGCGGCGCTCACCGACCTCAAGGCGATCACCAAGTACCTCTAGCCGGGACGACCATGACCCTGAGCGATCCCGAACTGCTGCTCGTCGCCGCCGTGGCGGGGGTGGGCGTGTTGCACACCATGGTTCCCGATCACTGGGTCCCGATCACGCTGGTCGCCCGCCAGCGCGGCTGGTCGGTCGTTCAGACCGCCCGCGCCGCCCTGCTCGCCGGGACCGGCCACGTGCTGTCGACCCTGCTCATCGCCGTCGTGGTCTGGGTGGCCGGCGTCGCCGCCGCCAAGCAGTTCGGCGGCGTGGTCGACACGCTGGCCAGCCTCGCCCTGATCGGCTTCGGCGGCTGGATCGCCATTTCCTCGCTCCTGGACATGCGCAGGGCGGGCGGCGGCCACGGCCATTCGCAGGGCCATTCGCACGGGCACAGCCACGACGACGCGCCTATCCACCCCGATCATGACCACGGCGCTCACGACCATGGCGATCACAGCCACGCGCACGACCACCCGCCGGCCAAGCCGGGGTCGCGCACCGCGTTGCTGCTCATCCTAGGGTCCTCGCCCATGGTCGAGGGCATTCCTGCCTTCTTCGCGGCCGGGCGCTATGGCGCTGGGCTGATCGTCCTGATGTCGCTGGTGTTCGCCGCGGCGACCATCGCGACCTATGTCGTGCTCTGCGCCCTCTCTGTCGCCAGCCTGCGGCGTGTCAGCCTTGGCCCGCTGGAAAAGTATGGCGAGGTTCTGAGCGGCGGCTTTATCGCGCTGATCGGCGTCGCCTTCTGGCTTTGGCCGATCCACTAGGCCGGCAGCGGCCTACTGGCCCACATCGACCGAGCCGGAGCCGGCGATGAACTTGTTGACCGCGCCGAGCACCTTGGCGGCCCTGATCTCGCCGGAGCCGGCGATATTGGCGTCGAGGCTGTCGGCGACGCCGCCGTAGTCGACATTGCCCGAGCCGGCGATATGGACGGCCATGGTGGTGGCCCGGCCGTTGTCGATGCGCACGTCGCCGCCGCCGGCCAGATGCACGGCCAGCGGGCCGGAGACATTGTGCACCCGGACATTGCCGACGCCGGCGATGCTGAGGGTGAGGCCGTTGGTCACGTCGGTGGTGGTCACCGTCGCGGCGCCGGCGATACGCAAGGACATGTTTCCGGCCGAGCCGGTGTGCAGCTTGCCGGCGCCGGCGAATTCGACCCAGAGCTGGTCCTGGACATTGGCCACCGTCCAGTCGCCGCAGCCGGCGATCACCAGGTTCAGCTTCTGCGAGCGGCCGGCGCTGCCATAGATGGCGCCGCCGGCGACCACCTTGGCGTCCATGGGCACGCGCACGGTGATCTGCGGCAGGTCGTCATAGGCGATTTCGCCGAGCCCGGGGACGGTCGCCGACGGCTGGCCTTCACGGTCGCCGCAGCTCATGTGAGGCCCCCAGAACCAGCCGGTCCAGTTGGCCGGCTGCACCTGGGTGGTGTCGTTGAACAGCTTCACCACCTTCAGCGGCACGTGCGGATTGGTCTTCAGGAACAGCACCTGCACGTCCGAGCGCGCCTCGGGGATGATCACCACCCGCGCCGCGACATTCTTGAACGCTATGGTCTGGGCGCCCGCCGCGCTCGCGCCGGCGAGACAGACCGCGGCCAGAACCAGGCCCAGGACTCTATGCATGCACCGTCTCCCTATGGGGACTTTGACGGCACGCTAGGCGCAACCTTAAGCCGAGGCAGCTTAATTCGCCGTCACCTTGGCCAGGCCGCAGCCCCTACTGGCTCGATAGCAGGAGCGACGGATCGACCGGCTTGGCCTTGTCGCGCGGGGTCGGGGCATAGCGGATCTCGAAATAGACCTCCGGCTGGGCCGCGCCGCCGGTCTGGCCGGCCAGGCCGATTTCGGCGCCCTGCATGACGTGGTCCTTGATCTTGACCTCGGTGCGCGAGAGGTGGGCGTAAGCGGTGATCCAGCCATCGTCGTGCTTGATCAGGACCAGGTTGCCGAGGCCCGGCACCAGGTCGCCGGCATAGACCACGTCGCCGGTGGCCGCGGCGTGCACCGCGGCGCCGGCCGGGGCGCTGATATCCAGGCCGTCGCTGCGCTGGCCGCCGGGCTTTGGCCCGAAGCTCGACAGCAGCGGGCCGTGCACGGGCCAGACGAACCGGCCGCGCCCGGCCAGCACGATCTGGGCGTCGGGCGGGGTCGGCGCCGCCTGCGGCAGGTTGACCGGCGGGATATAGGCCGGGCTGGCCGGGCGCTGCGGCGGGATAAAGGCTTGCTCGGTCGGCCGCTGCGGCGGGGCCGTCAGGTGTCCGGGCAAGGAGTTGTAAGGCACCGGCTGCGCCGGCCCCGCCGGCCCGACGTCGTTGCGCGACAAGCGGGTTGGACGAACCGGCGGTTCGGCGACCGGCGGCACGGGCGCGCCGGCGATGGCGGTGTCGTTGGGCGCCAGCGGGGCCGCGAAGGTCCCGTGCGCCCGCACGCGGGGGCGAACCGCCGCGACGCGCCTGGGCGTCGGCGTCTCGGCTTCCGCTTCGGCCGCCGTCTCCTGCCCAGGCAGTCTGATGTGCTGTCCTATGTGCAGGTGGAAATCGGCCGGCAAGCCGTTCAGATCGGCCAGCAGCCGGGGCGACACGTGGTAGCGCCGGCCAAGCGAATAGAGGGTGTCGCCATTGTGCGTCACGTAGGGTTTGGACGTGGCCCTGGCTTGGCGGCCGTCCGCCCGCGGCGGGCCCTCGGTTCTCGACCGGCTCTCGGGCCCGGCCGCCTCGGCGCTCTCGGAACTTCCCGCGGGGATCTTCAGGGTCGAGCCGATCGCCAGATCGCGCGGATGACGAATATGGTTGGCCTTGAGGATGGCGTCCTTGCTGGTCCCGTACCGTTCGGCAAGGGACTCGATCGTATCGCCCTTCTTGAGCTTGACGCTGTTGGGGGCCTCCGACCGCTCCAGCCGGCCCTGGGCGCTGACATGCACCGCGTGGCCGCGCCGGTGGCGATAGGCGATGTCGGTCAGCAGCGCCGGCGCCGTGCCGTCGTACGCGGCGTCGATGAACATGGACCGGTTGGCCGAACTCGGCCCCGGCGGCGGCAGCGGCTGGCTGGTCACGTCTCCGCTGGGCTTGGCGACCGGGTCGTGCGGGTCGGCTGAGCGCATCGGCGACGGCTGGTCTGTGGTGACCGGATACTGCGGCTGGGCCAACGGCCGCGAGGTCGGCGTCTGATAGCCCTCGTAGGGGGCATATTGCGAGTGCGGCAGATCGCAGGCCTGCAACGCCATCGCGCTCGCGCCCATCAGCGCCGTCCGTATCCAGAATGCCGTCATCGTCGCTCCGCCCTTGCCGTCGGAATCGCTCGCGCCGCCGAGATACTGTCGGCGATGCAACACCTTCGCGCCACCCCGAACCGGCGGCCCTGTTCAAAGTTCGCGCGCCACGCCGTCCAGGAGCGGCACGAAACGAACGTCACACAACACCTCTTCCCTGAAGCCGCCCTTGCCGTCGCCAAGGTAGCGTTTCAACGTCTGGATAGGACCTCGCCCCACCGGCGCAACCAGAATCCCCGACGGTTTCAGCTGCGCGAGCAGGGTCTTGGGCTCAGCTGGCGCCGCGGCTGTGACCAGAATGCGGTCGAAAGGCGCCTGTTCGGGCCATCCCTCGCCGCCGTCGCCGAAACGGGTGATGATATTGCCCAGCTGCAGCGCCTTGAAGCGCGCCTCGGCCTCGCCCATCAGGGTGCGGTAGCGCTCGATGGTATAGACCAGCCGCGCCAGCCTGGAGAGCACCGCCGTCTGGTAGCCGGAGCCGGTGCCGATCTCCAGCACCCTGGCGCGCGGCTCGATGGTCAGGGCCTGGGTCATCAGCCCGACGATGAAGGGCTGGCTGATGGTCTGGCCGCAGGCGATCGGCAGGGCCGAATCTTCCCAGGCGCGCTCCTGGAACAGTTTCGGCGTGAACAGGTCGCGCGGCGTCTGCTCCAGCGCGTTCAGCACGGCCGGCTCCGACACCCCCTGCGAGCGCAGCGAGAGGATCAGCCGCGCGCGCTGCGTTTCCGGCGAGTCATCCTCGGGCTCGTCGATGCTCATGGCCCGGGCGGCGCCCCGCCGAGCACGGCCTTCAGGTCGTGGACGGTCTTCATATGCGTCAGATCGATATGCAGCGGCGTGACCGAAATGCGGCCATCATAGATGGCGCGCAGATCGGTGCCATCCGCCGGCTTCGACGGCAGCGCCCGATAGCCGATCCAATAGTAGTCGCGACCGCGCAGGTCGGTGCGCCGGTCCAGATAGCGGGTCTGGACGTCGCGAAAGCCCTGGCGGGTGACCTCGACGGCCGTGACCTCGTCGGGGGCGCGGCCGGGGAAGTTCAGATTGATGATGACGTCCTTGGGCCAACCGGCCCCGAGCAGCTTGCGGACGATGCCCGGCGCATAGGCCTCGGCGGTCTCATAGTGCGCCGTCACCTCGTCATGGAAATAGGTCATGGCCTGGGAGAGCGCGATCGCCGGCACGCCAAGCACCATGGCCTCGATGGCGCCGGCCACCGTGCCAGAGACGGTGACGTCCTCGGCGACGTTCTGGCCGCGATTGACCCCCGACAGCACCAGGTCGGGCATCGAATCCGGCATCAGGTCCTGGACCGCCAGCGTGACGCAGTCGGCCGGCGTGCCGGCGACGGCGAAGCGGCGCTCGTTGATGCGGCGCAGGCGCAAGGGCTCGCTCAGGGTGAGCGCGCGGCTGGCGCCCGACTGCTCGGTTTCCGGCGCCACCACCCAGACATCGTCTGACAAGACCGCGGCGATCCGCTCCAGCACCGCCAGCCCCTCGGCCTCGATGCCATCGTCATTGGTGAGCAGGATGCGCAAAGGCTCAGCCGCCGATATGGGTGAGGCCGCCCATATGGGCTTGCAGCGCCTGCGGGATGGCGATGCGGCCCTTCTCGTCCTGATAGTTCTCCATCAGCGCCACCAGGGTGCGCCCGACCGCCAGGCCCGAGCCGTTCAGGGTGTGGGCGAAGCGGGTGGCCTTGTCGCCGGCCTTGCGGCAGCGGGCGTCCATGCGCCGGGCCTGGAAGTCGCCGCAGTTGGAGCAGGAGGAGATCTCCCGGTAGGTGTTCTGCGACGGCAGCCAGACCTCCAGGTCGTAGGTCTTGCGGGCGGAAAACCCCATGTCGCCGGTGCAGAGCAGCATGGTGCGGAACGGCAGGTCGAGGCGTTTCAGGACGGCCTCGGCGCAGTCGACCATGCGCTCGTGCTCGGCCTCGGACTCCTCCGGGGCGGTGATCGAGACCAGCTCGACCTTGTAGAACTGATGCTGGCGGATCATGCCGCGGGTGTCCTTGCCCGACGCGCCGGCCTCCGAGCGAAACGACGGCGTCAGCGCGGTCAGCCTGAGCGGCAGGTCTTCCTCCGACGTGATCTGCTCACGGACCAGGTTGGTCAACGACACCTCGGCGGTGGAGATCAGCCAGCGCCCGTCGGTGGTGCGGAACAGGTCCTCGGCGAACTTCGGCAACTGGCCGACGCCGAACACCGCCTCGTCGCGCACCAGCAGCGGCGGCGAGATCTCGCGATAGCCGTGCTCGCGGGTCTGCATGTCGAGCATGAACTGGCCGAGCGCGCGTTCCAGCCGGGCGAGTTCGCCGCGCAGCACCACGAAGCGCGACCCGGACATGCGCGCGGCGGCCTCGAAATCCATCAGCCCGAGCGCCGCGCCCAGATCGACGTGGTCCTTGGGCGTCTGGATCGCGAAGGGCTCGCCCCAGCGGCGCACCTCGACATTGCCGTGTTCGTCCTCGCCCGCCGGCACGTCGGCGGCCGGCAGGTTGGGCAGGGCCGCGATCAAGGTCTGCAAGGCCTCGGCCCTTTCGCGTTCTCGCTCCGACTTTTCGGCGATGTCCGTTTTCAGCCGGTCCACGCTGGCCATATGGCGGGCGGCCTCGACTTCGTCCTTCCGAGCCTTGGCCACACCGATCGCCGTGGAGATTTCGTTGCGGAGACCCTGGGCGCTTTGCAGCACCGTCTGGATCTCGCGCCGCTCGGCGTCGAGGGCCAGAATCGCCGGCGTCTGCGGCGACAGCCCGCGCGCGGCCCAGCCGCGGTCGAAGGCTTGCGGATCGTCGCGAATGGCCCGGATATCGTGCATGGAGGCGCTCGAAGTTGAGCGGCCCTCCTTAAGGCGCGTTGGCAGGTGCGGCAATCGCCAGAACGCGGCTTGAGCCTGCGCCAGAGCCCTTAAGCTGGCGCGCCGACCTGCCGCTTCGGATTGGCCCGTGCAAAGGCCTCCAGTTCCCCGCAGCGGGCGACGATGCCGATGACCGTGGGGATGTCGTTCAACTCGAACCTCAAGGCCTTGGCCACGTCGACCAGGCTGGCGAGGCAGATGTCGGCGATGGTCACCTGGTCGCCATGGCAAAACCGACCTGTAGCGGGATCAGCGGCCAGCCGGGCTTCCATGGTGGACACGCCGCGCGTCACCCAGTTGGTCGCCCAGGCGCGCCAGGCTGTGTTGTCGAACCCGGCATGGGTCATCAGATAGGTCCGCACGCGTGGCACGATCAGGGGGTGGGTGTCGCTGACGATCAGGGCCGCCAAGGATCGCACTCGCGCCCGAGCGTAAAGGTCCTTCGGCAACAGGGGCGGCTCGGGATAGCGCTCCTCGAGATATTCGAGGATGGCCATGGATTGGGTCAGCGGCGCATGCCCCGGCTCGATCAGGGCCGGCACCGCCCCTTCGGGATTCACCGCGAGGAACGCTGGCGCCAATTGTTCTCCGGCATCGAGATTGATCGGGATCTCCTCCGCGCTGACACCCTTGAGATTGAGGGCGACGCGGACGCGATAGGCGGCCATGGAGCACCAGTAGGCATAGAGCTGCAATGTGGGTTCATCGGTCATGTCGCGTCATTCCTAACAAGATCGAGCCATTCCGGCGATTCCTCTGACGCCGGCCCTCGCTTGCCCGCGCGCTTTGTAGTCAGGCTTGAGTTCCGATTTCATCTATCGACCCCTTGGCGGCCCCAAGGTGATAGGAGGGCCGATTAGCCGGCCCACGCCGCGGCCTGAGCCTTATTAAAACAAGAGAGATTTTAGGGAGAGCGACATGAATTTCACCCAGGAACGCGCCGAGGAAGGCGGGGTCACCCGCCGCTCGTTCGAGCTCAGCGTCGACGGCCAGACCGTGCCGGCGGTGATCTGGTCGCCGGAAGGCGCCAGGGGTCCGCGGCCCCTGATGCTGATGGGCCACGGCGGCTCGCAGCATAAGAAGACCGCCGGCATCGTCGCCCGGGCGCGGACCTATGCGCGCAAGTTCGGCTACGCCACCCTGGCCATCGACGCGCCGGGCCACGGCGACCGCATCAGCCGCGAGGAGGCCGAGGCGCTGGGCCGCGAGGTCGGCGCCCGGGTGCGCGGCGAGACGGCCGCGCCCTTCGATCCCGAACGCATGCGCCAGATGGGCCAGCGCAGCCTGAAAGCCGTGCCGGAATGGAAGGCGGCGCTGGACGCGGTGCAGGGCCTCGACTTCGTCGGCCCCGGCGGCCCGGTGGGCTATTGGGGCGTCTCCATGGGCACCGCCATCGGCGTGCCGTTCGTGGCCGCCGAGCCGCGCATCACCGCCGCCGTCTTCGGCCTGGCCGGCCTGCGCGAAGGCCAGGCCGAGTTCGAAGCGGCGGCCAGGACGATCGCCATCCCGCTGCAGTTCGTCTTCCAGTGGGAGGATGCCGTGGCGCCGCGCGACGCCGGCATCGCCCTCTTCAACGCCTTCGGCTCGAAGGAAAAGACCATGCACATCAATCCCGGCGGCCACATGGACATCCCGAACTTCGAGGGCGGCGACTGGGAGAGCTTCTACGTTCGCCATCTCGGCGTGGCTGCCGACGCCAAGGCACGGGAGCTAGCGCCGGCCTAGAGCCGTGCACGCGCATGCTTCAGGTGCCCGCCTCGCCGGGGCAAACCGAAAGGTAGAGCGCAAGGGCGACAACCGGGACCGCGAACCAGTTGAGCGCCGCGCCCGGCGCCGTCGCCAGGGTCTCGATCGGCTTCAGGTGGCCGGACAGGCCTCGCAAGAACGGCTCGAGCAGCAACACGCAAAGAATGAGCGGCGCGAAACCGCGATAGCCAAGAAACAGCACCCATAGGAGCCCCGCCAGAAGAAGCTGGATCGCGCCCCATTGACCGAAGACGCCGACGATGTTGGCGCCGCCGCGGACACTGGTGTCGATGGTCGCGATCGAGCGGGCGCCGCCGTCGGGCGCGAACAGGTGCACCAGGCTCCGCGCCGTGACCACCAGCAAGAGAGCGATCGTCAGCCATCGGGCGATCAGCGGCCCGTGAAAAGTCGCCGGATCGGGCGCGAGCACGGAGGCCCAGTCCGGTCTCCAGGATGTCGGGAGAACGTGGTTCTTCATGTTCGGCGGCCCCGCCCGTGCCCGCGGGCGGAACCCTAGCTAGGTTTCGAAGCCGGGGGCAAGACTGGCCGAACGCAGCAGAGCCAAGGTCCGCTTCCGGCCCGCCACCTCCGGGGTCCGCTTTCGGACCCAAAGCCGACGTTCGCGCGTTCGCGCAGGCGACGTCGCAGACGCCCAAGACCCGCACATGGTTAGGGTCATTGGTGGGTGAGCTAGCCCACGACCGCTCGGAAGTGATAGGAGAAATTTGGTAGCCTGCGGTTGGCAGGGGTCAACCCGCCCCTGAAGTGCGCCAGGCGGCTGGCGGCGCCGAACTAGAATGGCCTCGCAAGGGGCTGCCGAACCGACCCTCTCGGTGCGTCTAGCGCGGGCTTAAGAGGGCCCTCTCATGGCTCAAAGCAATCCCAGTATTCGCACATGCATCCTGTGCGAGCGTGCGCCCTCCGAGACGGGCAACCACGAATGCCGATTTCACTCGGGGAAGGCATCGTTTCTGTTCAGCACCGGCGCCGACTTCCGAAACCAGGAGCTGGCCTACCGAGATATCTACCTCTGGTCATGCTGTGGCCGTCGCGTGCCGAGCACGATGGAATCAAGCGGGAGCCGAGAGGCCCCGCCGGAGCGTGCCGGTATCAGCCCGTGCGCCACCGCACAGCGCCACCTCCTGGCCAGCCGGGTTGCCGTTATCGCCTCCGGCGCGCTCATCGACCAGATACGATCGGCGCTGCCGGTCTTCGCGGCGCACGGGCTCGACGTAGAGCCCTACGACGACGAGACTTGGCGCGCCCGCTCAATCGCCGAATCCCCGGACGCGGTCGTACTCCTTGATGCGGGTCAAGCTGACGGCGCCTTCGTCGAACACATTCGGGAGTTCACGGATAACGGCATTCCTCTTCTGGTCTTTACTGATCCGGATCGGGGTGACGGCACGGAGCTGCAGGCCATGCGCCTGACTGATTTCACGGTCGGCTCCCTCCTGATGGCTATAAAGCAGGCTCTCAGAAGCCGGTACATCCCCGACGCCCCTTGGGTTCCTGACATCTTTTTTAGCTATACGCGAAGAGACGGCGCAATCGCCGAGAGCTACATTGAGGAGTTCTCGAACAACGTGCTGTGCTGGTTCGACAAGAACGTTCTTCTACCGGGCGTGAGATGGGCGAGCGAAATCTTCAGCGCTGTAGACAAGTCTAAATACTTCTTTCTTATGGTTACGCCGAACACCCCCGAACCTACATATTGTTGGATAGAACTAGAGCGTGCCCTCAACGCGGGCAAAACGATATTCGCCGTGGCGCACGGCGATAGCCAATCGAAATTTCTTCAGGCAGTCCGCATGGCAGAGTCCGACTTTAGCCGCCAGAATTTGACGTGGAGTTTTGCCGGTTTGAACTACACGGTGAGCGTTCGGGTTGCCAGGAAGGCTCGCTCAAAGTTGGTTTTGTTCGACAGCCGCCCAGCCTCGGCGGAATTCACGGTCGAACTGAGGGCCAGGCGCGAGATCCACGATTTAATTCGAGCGGTAGTCGCGTCCAGCGATGAGTCCTTTCGCGAGAGTTACCGTCTAAGCGAAGCCATGTTTGCGCTTAGGTCACCCTAGTCTAGTCGGGCGCGGTCCCGGCGGCCCGGAGCGGCGGGATTCCTGGGCAATCTGGTCTTGGCGCAAAGCAATCGGTTCTTTGGCCGGCGTACAGAGCCTAAGTCGCCGCCGTCGCGTCCGCCGCCTCGTCGCGGACGCGGCGGCGTTCGATCAGCCAGACGCAGAGGATCGACACCTCGTAGAGAGCAAGGCCCGGAATGGCCAGGCTCATCATGCTGATCGGGTCCGGCGGGGTGATCACCGCGGCGACCACGAAGACCGCCAGGATGGCGTAGCGGCGCCCCGAACGCAGAAACTGGCTCGACACCATGCCCACCATGCCCAAGAGCGCCAGGATCACCGGCAGCTGGAAGCAGAGACCGAAGCCGAGCAGCAGCGTGATCACCAGGCTGAGATAGTCCGACACCTTGGGCAACAGCTGCACCGAGATGGCGGCGTTGCCGATGATCTGCTGGTTCAGCGAGAACCACAGGACAAAGGGCAGCATGACGAAATAGACCAGGGCCGCGCCCATCAGGAACAACACCGGCGAGGCCAGCAGGAAGGGCAAGAAGGCGTTGCGCTCGCGCTTGTAAAGACCCGGCGCGACGAAGCGGTAGAGCTGCCAGGCCAGGACCGGAAAGGTCAGCACCACGGCGCCGAATCCGGCCAGTTTCAGCTTGGTGAAGAAGAATTCCAGCGGTTCGGTGAACACCATGTGGATCGGCTCAACATGCACGCCGGCCAGCGACTTCAGCCCGGCGATGGTCAGCAGCAGGTCGAACGGCCCCTGGTGTCCGCCGGCCGCCTTCTGCACCGCCAGCAATCCCTGAGCGCGCTCGAACGGCGCCAGGAGGAAGATGTAGATGTCGGTGGCGAAGAAGAAGCAGACCACGAAGCCCACGGCGAGCGCCGCGGCGCAGATGATCAGCCGGCCGCGCAGCTCGATCAGGTGATCCAGCAGGGGCGCGCGCGAAGCTTCGATCTCGCTTTCGTCGCTGGCCACGCTCAACTGGCCTCGGGCGGGGGCGTCTTGGTCCGCGGCTTGCGCACGCGCTTCGGCTTGGCGGCGACCGGCGGCGACTCCGCCGGCGGCGAGACGGTCTCCGGCGCGGGCGTTTGCGGTGTGATCGACGTCATGACCGCAGCTGGGGCCGGCGGGTCTTCATGGGCGGTGAACCCCGGGGCGCTGTAGTCGGCGGCCATGGGATTGAACTGGGTCAGCGAACGGTGGTCGGCGCGCATGGCCTCGACCTCCTTGCGCAGATCCTCCAGCTCCGACTGGCGCGCCAGATCCTCGAAACTGGCGCGAAACTCGTTGGCCATGCCGCGCATCTTGCCGACGAACTGGCCGACGCGACGCATCAGTATGGGCAGATCCTTCGGCCCGACGACGATCAGCGCCACGGCGCCGATGATCATGAGTTCGAGCAGCCGGTTTTCAGGAAACATGGCGGATCAGGCCCGACAAGGGACCGGTCAGTGGACGCTCGGGTCCTTCTCGGCCTGGACCGGCGGCAGGCTCGGCGTCGCCGCGACGGGCGGGGTCGTCGTCTCGTGATCGTCCTTCATGCCGTCGCGAAAGGCCTTGATGCCCTTGGCGGCGTCGCCCATGACGCTGGATATCTTTCCGCGACCACCGAACACCAAGAGCAGGACGATGGCGATGATTATGAGGTGCCAGGGACTTAAACCACCCATGATCAGATTCACTCCTCTGACGTGTCGAGTCAGCGTCTAGACCGTCGCACTGCATATAGGCCATTGCAGGGCGCGCGCCAACGCAGGGCGCAAAACGCCGCGGACTCGGCGCCTGCCCTTCAGGTCTTAGACGCTTCAACGTGCGGGTTTATTCGATCGGTTGGCATCGTAATCCGCTCATCCCCGCGCACGCGGGGACCCAGGCTTTTTGTCCTGCGATGCTTGGGGCGCGGCTGGGCGGCAGATTTTGACACCAAGCACACCAAGCACACCAAGAAGAGTAAGGGTCAGCGCTGAACCTTGCCCTTCTTCGTGTCCTTCGTGGTCGAAAGCTGAGTTGCCGCTTCGCGGGATCGGAAAGCCAGCGCCCAATGAAAAGCCGCCGAACCCTGAGGCCCGGCGGCTGATCATCTCAGTGTTGGGCGCTGACCTATTCCAGGATCTTGGCCACGACGCCGGCGCCGACGGTGCGGCCGCCTTCGCGGATGGCGAAGCGGAGCTTCTCTTCCATGGCGATCGGGGTGATCAGTTCGACGTCCAGCTCGGCGTTGTCGCCGGGCATGATCATCTCGACGCCTTCCTTCAGCTTGATGATCCCGGTCACGTCGGTGGTGCGGAAGTAGAACTGCGGCCGGTAGTTGGTGAAGAACGGCGTGTGCCGGCCGCCCTCCTCCTTGGTC
>DASYAQ010000059.1:0-4104 GCA_036501225.1 Caulobacteraceae bacterium
CTTGGCCACCATTCTCGCCGTCCACGCCCATCCCGACGACATCGAGACCCTGGGCGCGGGAACGTTGGCGCTGTTGGCCGGTCTTGGGCACCGGATCAGGATCGTCACCGCCACGGCCGGCGACTGCGGCTCGACCGAGCAGGACAATGCCGAGACCGGGCGCATCCGCCAGGGCGAAGCCGCGGCCGCCGCGGCGATGATCGGGGCGGAGTACGCCTGCGCCGGCTTTCCAGATCTGGCGGTGTTCAACGACGACGCCTCGCGCCGGCGCATGACCGAGATGGTGCGCTGGTCGGGCGCGGAGATCGTCATCACCGCCTCGCCGGTCGACTATCACCCGGACCATGAGGCGGTGAGCCTCCTGGTCCGCGACGCCTGCTTCGCCTCCACCGTGCCCAACTACGCGTGCGGTCCGTCGAAGCCGCTGGCGGCCATTCCGCACCTTTATTTCATGGACTCGATCGGCGGCCGCGACCGCGACGGGACGCGCATCCGGCCCGACTTCGGGGTCGATATCGAGGCCTGGATGGAGACCAAGCGGCGCATGCTGCTGGCGCACGACAGCCAGCACCGCTGGCTCGTCAAACAGCACGGCATCGCCGACTATCTGCGCTCGATGGAGGCCTGGGCCGAACGCCGCGGCCGCGATTTCGGCGTCGCCTACGCCGAGGGCTTCCGGCAGTATCGCCACCAGCCCTATCCGCGCACGCCGCTGCTGCAGGCGTTGCTGGGCGCGGCGGTGCTGGAATTGGCCGACTGGCCGGCTTGACACAAACCGGCGATGCGGCGGCTTGTGTCGGCATGGATGAGGCCACCGCCCCGGCGCCGCCCGAAGGGTTCGCCAGCATGGCCCGCAAGGGCGAATTCTGGCGCATGAGCGGCCCCTATTTCGACCGCGCTCGCGCCGCCATCACCCTGCACCTGTCGATCGACTTCCTGGCGCCGGCCCGGAACGGCGACTGGGTGAACGGCGAGGCCGAGGTCACGCGCGAGACGCCCGGCGTGGTTTTCGCCTCGGCTCGGCTGCATTCGGCCGCTCGCGACGTCGCGCTCGCCAGCGGCCTGTTCAAGCCGGTGCGGCCGGCGGGATCTTAAGGGAGAGCGGCGATGGCGGGTCTGAAGGACAAACGCGGTTTCATCGACAAGGACCGGCTGGACCTCTCCGAGCGCCAGGCAGTGGAATACTGGATGAAGCGCTGGAAGGTCAGCCGCGACCAGATCACCGCGGCGCATCGCAAGGTCGGCCGCATGGTCAAGGATATCGCCGCCGAACTCGGCAAGAAACGCTGAATGAGAATCGGAACCTAACCCATGGCATTGGCTCAGCTTTCCAAGGTCCGGCTGGAGTATTTCCCGCACGGCCAGGGCGCCGAACGCATCGTCTTCATCCACGGTTTCCAGGCCTCGGCGCGCATCTGGCGGCTGGTGCAGGCCGCCCTGCCGGCCGAGCGCTATTCCAGCATCGCCATCAACAACCGCGGCGCCGGCGGCTCCGAGGCGCCGCCGGACGAGGCCGAGTTCAGCGTGCCGCACTTCGCCGCCGACGCCTTCGAACTGGTCAGCCAGCTGGGCTGGACGGACTTCACCCTGGTCGGCCATTCGCTCGGCGGGGCCACGGCGGCGCAGTTCGCGGTCGATCACCCCGATCTGTTGAAGGGGCTGGTGCTGCTCGATCCCGCCGATCCGGACGGACGCACCCTGCCGCCGGGCTCCCCCGCGATGGACGAGATGCTCGACCGCATGATCGCCGGACGCCGCGAACAGCAGGCGCGCGGCGGCGCCGGCGACGGTATCGACGCCGCGGGCGCCGGGGCCGATGGCGAACTGATGCGGCTCTTGGCCGAGGACATGCGCAATGCGCCCGAACAGCGCCTGCGCGGCTCCATGCGCTCGATGTTCGACATCCGGCTTGGCGAGCGCGTGAAGCGCCTGCCCATGCCGGTGATCGTGGTCGGCGGCGACGCCGACGCCCTGATCCCGGTGGCCAATATGCTGGCCACCTGGGCCAAGTATCCGGCCGGAACCGGCCTGCACTTCTGGCACGGGATCGGACACTCGCCGAACCTGGACTGCCCGGCCGAGCTGGCCGCCTTGCTGGAGCGGTTCATCGAAACAACCATACCGGCGCGCGCGGCCAAGGCGCCGGCCTAGATGGGCCTGGAGGTCAGGAGCGCCAGCCTGCCCGAAGACGCCGACGCAATCGCCGCGCTCGACACCCGCTTCACCACGACCCAGGTCTATGACGTCGCCGTCGTGGACGAGGAAATCCGGCTCACCCTGCGCGGCCTCGATGCGCCCTTGACCAAGCGGTTTCCGCTGGACGATCTGGAGGATCCGGAACGGCCCTACGACCGGGCCTGGGTCGCCGTCGAGGACGCGGCCATCGTCGGCTTTGCCGCGACCTCCTACGCCTCCTGGAACCGCCGGCTGGTGCTCTGGCACCTCTATGTCGACCCGCGCGTGCGCCGACGCGGCATCGCCCGTGCGCTGCTGGACGCCGTCGATGCCCACGCCATCGCCCGCGGCGCGCGAAACGTCTGGCTGGAGACCAGTTCGCTGAACGCGCCCGGCGTCGCGGCCTATCGCGCCATGGGCTTCACGCTGAGCGGGGTCGACCTGACGCTGTATGACGCCACCCCGGCGCAGGGCGAGGTCGCGCTCTTCTTCTCGCGCCCGGTCAGGTGATGACCATCGGCGAGAAGACCGCGATCGACTGGATGGCCAGGAGCTTCTGGGCGATTTCCAGACGGCGTTTGCTGAAGTCGGCCAGCTTCCAGGTGGCGATCCCCGGCATGACGCTGGTGGGGCAATGTTCGGTCGGACCCAGGTCGTGGCAAAGCGGCGGCTTGGCCGAGGCGCAGCTCAATAAGAGGTCGTCGATCGGGTCGAGGTCCGGCCAAGACGCGAAGCCCAGCCGTGCAGAGAGCTCAATGGCCGCCGCGGCCTGGGCGCCTGAAAAGGCGTAGGCCAGGTTCACGATGCTGAGCAGCGCATCCAGCCGGGTGATGTCGCTGCGAATGCTCAGGCGGCCCTGGTCGAGCTCCAGCCGCTGGCCCCAGATGCCGTGCACCCGATCGGGCTCGGCGATGAGGATCTCGGCCAGCGCCTGGATCTGCGCCGGGGTCAGGAAGGTGTCGTCGTCGATGGCGACATAGTGGTCGAAGCCCATGCGGGCCGCGATCGGCACCCGTGCGCCGGCGCCGCGATTGGTTCCCGGCCGCTGGAACCAGACCTCGCGCCAGGGAATATCGTCACGGCCGCGCAGGTTCTCATCGGCCTGGTCGAGCAGGAAGATGTCCGCATCCGGCAGCGCCTCGCGCGCGGCCCTGACGATGCGCCCGATATTCTGTGGGCGCCGGTAGTTCTGGATGATCACCGCCAGCGACATGCGCATACTGTGTCCGGGCAGAGAAACGCTGTCCATGTCCGTCAGCCGGGAGCCGCGCCCTCTCCTGCCATTGCGGCGCTGACGCGAGGACAATCTAGGGGCTCACGCAGCGGCCGTGCTAACCTCCCTGCAAATATTGGGAGCGAGACGATGCACGATCTGGTCATTCGCGGCGGCATGGTGGTCGACGGGACGGGCGCCGCGCCCCGGCGCGCCGACGTCGCGGTCGATGGCGACAGGATAACCGCCGTCGGCGACGCCGCCGCCAAGGGCCGGCGCGAGATCGACGCGACCGGCCTGATCGTCACGCCCGGCTGGGTCGACATTCACACCCATTACGACGGCCAGGCGACCTGGGACCCGGTGATGGGCCCCTCCAGCTGGCACGGCGTGACCACGGCGATCATGGGCAACTGCGGCGTCGGCTTCGCGCCGGTGCGGGCCGACGCGCACGACTTCCTGATCGAGCTGATGGAAGGCGTCGAGGACATTCCCGGCTCCGCGCTGGCCGAAGGCATCGACTGGACCTGGGAGAGCTTCCCGCAATACCTCGACGCGCTGGAAGCAAAGAAGCGCGCCATCGACGTCGGCGTGCACGTGCCGCACGCCTCGGTCCGCGCCTATGTGCTCGGCGAGCGCTGCAACACCGACTATCAGCCCAATGCCGACGAGATCGCCGAGATGGCCGCCATCGTCCGCGAAGGCGTCATCGCCGG
>DASYAQ010000060.1:0-16231 GCA_036501225.1 Caulobacteraceae bacterium
CATGGCGCGAAGCGGCAAGCCGCTGATCATCTCCACCGGCCTGGCCTCGCCGGAAGACATCACCGACGCGGTCACCGCCGCGCGGGAGGCCGGCGGGCGCGAGATCATCCTGCTTCACTGCACCAGCGGCTACCCCACTCCCGCCGCGCAGATGCATCTGCGCACCATGCCGGACCTGGCCAAGGCGCACGGGACCCTGGTCGGCCTCTCCGACCACACCATGGGCACGGCGGTGGCGGTGGCGGCCGTGGCCCTGGGCGCCTGCGTGGTCGAAAAGCACTTCACCCTGGCCCGCGCCGACGGCGGGGTGGATTCGGCCTTTTCGCTGGAGCCGGACGAGCTGGCCCGGCTGGTCGCCGACTGCCGCGACGCCTGGGCGGCCCTGGGCACAGTGAACTATGAGGAGGTCGAGGCCGAGGCCGCCGGCCGCGACCATCGCCGCTCGCTCTATGTGGTCGCCGACGTGAGGAAGGGCGAGCCTTTGACCGCGGAAAACGTCCGCTCAATCCGCCCGGGCCATGGCATGGCGCCCAAGCACCTGTATGAGGTGCTGGGCAAGCCCGCCGCCCGCGACCTAAAGCGCGGCGAACCCCTGGCCTGGGACCAGATCGCCGAATGAGCACCGACCTGTTCGACCTGTCCGGCAAGATCGCCCTGGTCACCGGCGGCAGCCGCGGTCTCGGCCTGCAGATGGTCCGCGCCTTCGCCGACCACGGCGCCGACGTGATCGTCGCCAGCCGCAAACTGGACGCCTGCCAAGCCGCCGCCGACGAGGTTCGCGCCATGGGCCGCCGCGCCCTGGCCATCTCGGCGCATGTGGGCCGCTGGGACGAGATCGATAAGCTGATCGAGGTCGCTTACGCGGAGTTCGGCCGCATCGACATCCTGGTCAACAACGCCGGCATGTCGCCGCGCCAGCCCTCGCACGAGGTCACCGAGGCGCTGTTCGACAGCGTCATGAACCTGAACTTCAAGGGCCCGTTCCGGCTGGCCTCCCAGGTGGCCAAGCACATGGCCGACGGCGACGGCGGGGTGATCATCAACATCTCGTCCTCGGGCGCGCTCGCGCCCCTGCCCGCCGTGGTGCCCTATAGCGGCGCCAAGGCGGCGCTGAACGCCATGACCGTCTCCTTCGCCCACGAATACGGGCCGAAGGTCAGGGTGAACACCATCTCGGCCGGGCCCTTCCTGACCGACATCGCCAAGGCCTGGCCGGAAGCGGCGCGGCAGCGGTCGAACAATGCGCTGGGCCGTCCCGGCCGGCCCGAGGAGGTGGTGACCACCGCCCTCTACCTGGCCAGCCCCGCATCATCCTTCACCACCGGCGCCATCGTCCGCGTCGACGGGGGGCAATAGCCGCCGGGCGAAGCCGATCTGCCTCAAGTCGAGCCAACTCCCTCGCGCGCCTTCTCCCTCTTGCGGGAGAAGGTGTCAGCGAAGCTGACGGATGAGGGGTCGCGCGGCGATTTCCGAGTGGCGGCGGGATTATCTGGATGGGGCTATCGACCCCTCATCCGACCCCTTCGGGGCCACCTTCTCCCGCAAGAGGGAGAAGGATTGGGCTTGTTGAGCCCAGCGTTGTTCAATCATGACGATCTGGCGGCCGACAGCTTCATCAGCACGCGGAGCAAGTGCGCGTAGCCACGCGCGTCGTCGATCGCACGGTGAGTGTGTGCGTGGTCGCCGAGCCATTCCGGCGGAAACGAGTTCGGCTGGCAGTCCCAGATCGCCTGGCCGGTCACCGCCGCGGCGAACGAGCGCAGGCAAAGGCCGGAACTGTCGAACAGCCGGTCGGCGGCATAGTGGCCCTGCACCAGGGCGTAGGGCGTGAAGCGCCTGAGATAGTAGTCGATCCACGAGCCGTCGAATGCGATCGGAAAGGCGGTGAATACTCGCCCGACCTCGAAGCTGCCAATCCAGTCCACATAGTCGGCCATGACCTGCTCCGCCGGCCGCGGGTTCGCGGTCGCCGCCGCCCAGGCCTCCGGCTGCGTCTGGAACCAGGCATAGGTTTCGGGATCGCGCTCCGCACCCGGCAAGGCCGCCAGCACAGCTTCGAAGACGCCCTTCTCTTCGCCCTCGGCCGTCACAGCCACTGAGGCGAACGAGATCATCGAGTTGCGGCCGGGTACAGGCCCGTCGGCCTCGATATCGGTGACGATATAGACGGCATCGGCCATCGGACGTTGGGTGTTCATCGACGCGCGCTCATCCGGGCGGCTGGACTTCGAGCTTCTGGTCGGGAATCGCGCCATTGGCCAGCCGGTCGCGAAACACGCCGGCGAGCCCGGCCAGCGTGTTCGCCTCGCAGGCCGGCGCCAGCTCTTTTGTCGAAATTCCGCTCAGGGCGCCCGACTTCACATAGGCCTGATCGCCGTTCTGCTCGCAGAGCACGACATAGAGGTAGGCCGTCTGGCCGGTGATCCGCACCATCGCATAGAGGTATCGGTCTTCGTCAGCGGCGGTCGCGTCTCCCCATGGCAGTTGCGCGACGTAGAGATCGCCGCCGACATTCTTCAGCAGAACGTGCATGTCCTGCGCCGGACCCTGCGTGGCGAAGGGATTGCTGGCGGGATCGGGCTCGACGACATAGACGCCGTGGTCGAGCTTCAGCGTCCCCGTGCCGCTGGCCTTGTAACCCTTGCAGTCGAGAAGGCTCCCGCCGGGCGAGTCGCAGTTGACGAAGTCCGTGACCTTCGCGCCGTCGGCGAATGGCCGGTCGGCGGTGTCGGGGGTGATCAGCGGCTGACGACTGACGAAACAGCCCGACAGGCAAAGCGCCGCGAGCAGGACCGCAACAGGGGGCCAGCCGCATCGTGTGTAGGGCATCCTGGCCTCCCGCCCGGTTGTTGGATCGAAGCCTAGACCGCGCGCACAAGCAAGCGTTCGGCGACGCGCTCAGCGCCCAGGCCGTCGCAAAGGGCGGCCGCCGCGGCGCTCATCGACGCACGCAGCGCCGCTTCCGAGGTCAACCGGGTAAAGGCCGCCCGGAGCCGCGCATCGAAGTCGCCGGAAGGTGGAGCGATGGCCAGGGTCGCGCCTTCGTCGGCCAGGGCCATGGTGTTTTGCCGCTGATTGTCGGCGACGATCACGGTCAGGCTGGGCAGGCCGAGGCAGCAGCGCTCCCAGGCGCTGGAGCCGCCGGCGCCGATGGCGATATCGGCCGCGGCGACCAGGCCGGCCATGTCGCGGACGTCGACATGGACGCTGACGCGGGCGTCGGTCCTGGCCACGGCTTCCAGTTCGGGCCGGCTGGGCGCGGCGCCGCCGAGCACGACGTCCAGGCGCGCCTCGCCCAGCGCCGGCAAAAGCGCGCGGACGACCCGGCCGGTGATCGCCCCGGCGTCGGTCAGGCCGAGCGAGACCAGCACCCGCCGCGGCGGCCCGCCGGCGGCGCGGCGCGCCAGCGTCTCAGCCCGCAAGCCGGCGAAGGCGGGACGCACGAGCGCGAACGCCGGCCCGGCCAACACCTCGCGGCCGGGATAGTCGGCAGCTTTGCGGCCGATATTGGAATCCAGCACCAGGCCATGGGCATGGCGTCGTCTGAGATCGTCGACGATCAGCAGGCGCTCGCAGGCCGTGCCCAGGGTCGCGTCGTCACCGGGGCCGAAGCCGTAATGGTCGGCGATGATGGCGCCGGCCGGCCAGGATCGCGCCTTTTCCGCCCCCGCCGCCGCCAGTTCGGCCGCGCTCGGCTCCTCGCCGAGCGGGAAGATCTCGACCGGCGCCTCTGCGAAGGCGTCGAGCATCCCCCAAGCCGCCGGGCCGGCCACGAAGGCGCACTCGGCGCCGGCGCGGATCAGCGCCTCGGCCAGGGTCAGGCAGCGCATGACGTGGCCGCCGCCGACTTTGGCGCCGGCGTCGGCCAGGAATAGGATGCGCGCCCGCCCCGTCATCGCCTCAAGGAACACCCCATGCCCGATCGCCCCGACTTTATCGCCCACTGGACCGACCTCGAGGGCGATGACGACAGCCACTATCCGGGCGACTCGGAGCTGATGTCCATCGGCGCGCCGCTCGGCCGCAAGCTGGGCCTGACCCGCATCGGCATCCATCACGAGCGGCTGCCGCCCGGCCGGCGCACCTGCTACGCCCACGCCGAGAGCGCCGAGGAGGAGTTCGTCTATGTGCTGGAAGGCCGGCCGGACGCCTGGATCGACGGCTGCCTGCACGCGCTGAAGCCCGGCGACGCGGTGGCGTTTCCGGCCGGAACCGGCATCTGCCACACCTTTCTCAACAATACCGGCGAGGAGGTGAGCCTGCTGGTGGTCGGCGAGACGAGCAAGCCTGAGAACCGCATCCACTATCCGCTCAACCCGGTGCACGAGGCGACCCGCGAGGATCGCTGGACCGACGTCCCGCCGCGAACCCTCGGCCCGCACGACAGCAAGGCGCGGCGGCCCGGATGAGTCGGCGCCTTCACCGGAGCGGCGGAATAGCTACATAGTGGCTCCGAGACTCACAGCCGCGCTCGCGGCCGCACCTGAAAGCCCACCCATGTCCGAGCCGCGTTCCGTTCGTTGCGCCATCATCGGCTCCGGCCCCGCCGGCTACACCGCCGCCGTCTACGCCGCCCGCGCCCTGCTCGAACCGGTGCTGATCGCCGGCCTCGAGCCCGGCGGCCAGCTGACCATCACCACCGATGTGGAGAACTATCCGGGCTTCGCCGAGGTGATCCAGGGCCCGTGGCTGATGGAGCAGATGCGCGCCCAAGCCGAGCACGTCGGCGCGGAAATCCTGGGCGACATCGTCATCGAGGCCGACCTTTCGGCGCGGCCGTTCCGCCTCACCTGCGATTCCGGCGCGGTGCTGCTGGCCGAGACGGTGATCATCTCCACCGGCGCCCAGGCCAAGTGGCTGGGGCTGGAGTCGGAGAAGGCGTTCCAGGGCTTCGGGGTCTCGGCCTGCGCCACCTGCGACGGCTTCTTCTATCGCGGCCGCGAGGTGCTGGTGGTCGGCGGCGGCAACACGGCGGTCGAGGAGGCGCTGTTCCTGACCAACTTCGCCTCCAAGGTCACGGTGGTGCACCGTCGCGACGAGTTCCGCGCCGAGAAGATCCTGCAAAACCGCCTGTTCGCGCATCCGAAGATCGACGTGGTCTGGGACACGGCGCTGGAAGCTGTGCTGGGCACGGAGGCGCCGCGCGGCGTCACCGGGGCTGCCTTGCGCAACCTGAAGACCGACGCCCTGACCGAGGTGATGTGCGACGGCGTCTTCATCGCCATCGGCCACGCCCCCTCCTCCGAGCTTTTCCGCGGCCAGTTGGAGATGAACCCGGGCGGCTATCTGAAGGTCAGGCCGGGCACGGTCGCGACCGCCATCGACGGGGTCTATGCCGCCGGCGACGTCACCGACGACGTCTATCGGCAGGCGGTCACCGCCGCCGGCATGGGCTGCATGGCCGCCCTGGAGGCGGTGCGCTTCCTGGCCGAGGAAGACCACAGACGCGCGCATCACCCGATCAGCCACCACGAAGCCAAGAAGATCGGCGTCTGGTGAGGATCCGCCCGGCCGTCGTGTCCGACTACGCCGCTATCCGTGCGGTCACGCAGGCGGCGTTCGACACGTCCAGCGGCGACGAGGCCGGCATCATCGAGGGCGTCCGCGCCGAGGAACGGGTGCTGGTCGAACTGGTCGCCGAAATCGATGGCGCGATTGTCGGTCACATCCTGTTCAACCGCATGCGCACCGACCCGCCGCTGCCGATCGCCGGACTGGGGCCCCTAGGCGTCGCGCCGTCGCACCAGAACACCGGGGTCGGCTCGGCCTTGTCGCGGGCTGGAATCGAGGCCTGCCGCGCCGCCGGCATGCGGGCCGTCGTCGTGCTCGGCCACCCGCCCTATTATCCGCGCTTCGGGTTCTCGGCGGAGGCCGCGGCCCAGATCGCCTCGCCGTTCGCCGGCCGGCCGGCCTTCATGGCGCTGGCCCTGACGCCTGGCGCGCTCGACCGGCCGATCAGGATCGACTACCCCGCCGCCTTCGGCTGAGGTCCGGTCAAGAGCGCCTCGGTGTAGAGCAGCACCAGGCCCTTGCGCTGCATGTTGCGGCTGCTGGCCGAGAGGAAGTCGGCGCCGGAATAGAGGCGGCTTGCGCCTGCGGCGCGGGCCTCGTCGCAGCGACGATCCAGCAGCGCGCGATGCACGCCGTGATGGCGAACCTGCGGATCGACGGCGCTGTCGGCCAGATAGGCGTCCTCGCCCCGCACGTAGAGGATGGCCGCCCCGGCCGGATGGCCGTCCCAATACGCCAGGTAGAGCGTCCAGCCGGGCGCGGCCAGCCAGGGCGTCATCGGCACGCGAAAACCGGTGATGGCCCAGCCCAGATGATAGACATCGGCGAAAACCTGCAGGTCGCCCTCGCCCGCCACCCGCCGCACCTCGACGCCGGGCGATGGCGCATCGGCCAGGTCCGTCGGCCCGGCGAAGGTGGCGTGAAAACCGGTCAGCCGATAACCGGCCGCCGCCAGGAGCCGCGCCGTCCCGGCGGTCGGCCGTCCCGGCGCCAGTTCGAACGAGCCCCCGGCGCCGGCCGCATACCAGTCGATCAGCCCCGGGATCTGCTCGATCTGCTCGTCGCAAAAGCCATAGCCGCGATTGAAGTGCGGCGCCGGAAACCCCGGCGCGCGCAGGGCCACCGCATCGCCGAACCGGCGGAACTCGGCGCCCATCGGATTGCCCGGCCGCGCCGCGACGATCTCCAGCCGCGTGCGCGTATAGGCCCCGATGACGGCCTGGGCGCGGCGAACGTCGTCCAGGTCTGGAATGAAAACGGATGCGGTCATGCTGGCGGCGCCCTCCAAAGCCCAATCTAGAACAAACCCGATCGCTGTCTAACCGACGCCCATAGGAGCGCGTCCTTCTCCCCTCGTGGGCGAAGGTATCCCGGCAAACCGAAAAACTCAGGGAGCGGTCGGGGGCGCAGCGAGCGCCGGAGCGGCCGCGACCGGCGCGGTCGCCGCCACGACGGCCACCGGCGGCGCGATCACCGCGACGGCCGGGGTGGCGGCCTGGGTGGCGTTGGGGGCGATCTGGAAGACGCCGGAGACCCGCCGGCGCACACCGCCGGGCGCTGAATTGTCCGCCACGGTGAAGGTGCGGACGTGGCTGACGACGCCCACCGGCGCCGCGTCCCGCCGTGCGACGCGGCGATCGCCCTCGGTCAGCACCGCTGGCTCGAGATGCGCCTCGTGGCCGGCATAGCGGCCGGTAAAGGCGTCCGGCGCGCCGCCTGGGCCGGTCCAGCGATAGAAGATCTGGGCCCCGATCTGGGTGATCTTGACCAGGCTCGACGCCCAATAGGGCTGCACATAGTCGGCGTGATAATAGGTCGCCTCCCCCACCGCCGGCATGACGTAGCCGCTCAGCGCCCGGGCGGCGACGGCGCGGGCCCCGGCCCAGACCGACGGCATCACCGGCCGGTTCAGCGAACCGTCGCAGGTGAAGGAGAACTGGCAGCCGGTCTTCAGCGATGAGCCCTGATAGATCACGCCGCAGACCGACTTCGGATAGTCCGGATGGCGCAGGCGATTAAGCACCGTCTGGGCCACCGCCGCCTGGCCGTCGGCGCTCTGGTTGCCAGCCTCGAAATAGACCGCCTGGGCCAGGCACTGTTCGGCCCTGGCCTGATCGGCGGACGAGGCGTGCAGCACGAAGGGCTGGGCTGGCGGGTTGGCGAGCGAAGCGGCCGGGATCAGGGCGTTGATCCGGCGCGCGTCGTCGAAGGATGGAGCGCGAAAATTCAGCGACGGGACCTTGTCCAGGTCATAGACCGCCCAGCCGAGCGGCCGGCCGTCGAGCCGCGCGTGGCGCGCCGGATCGAGCCGCCTGGCCAGGGCCTGAGCGGCGGGGTCGAGACTGTGCAGATCGCGGTCGAGCGCGGCCTGGGAAATCCCGACGGACAGAAAGGAAAGATCGACCTGCGCGGCCGGATGGTCGGCCTGCGCCTGATGCGCCCAGACCGCGACACTCGCCACGGCGAGCAGCGGAACCGCGACCAGAGTCGCCAACAGGGATTTCGAACGCGGAGTCGTCACGCCATCCTCCAACCCCGCGGGCGCGGCTCCTAGCCGGCAAATGCGGCGAAATATTGCGCTGCACCACGCGGTTTTGTGATCGGCGGTTACAAAAAGCCCCTTTTCAGGCGGCGTGAGGCGGACTATATGACTGGATGACTTATGCTCAGATAAAGCATAAGGGAGGGCGCCGGCGTCCAAGCGTGATGCACGGCGTTTTTACGGCGCCTTATAATGCTCAAAGTGAGCAAAATAGGAGTGGGGAGTTATGGCGGACGGATCCATGCCGCTGGCGTTCACCAGCGAGGTCGAGACCGCGACCGGCCCGATCTGGCAGAAGGTCAAGAGCCGCGTCACGCCGCTGGAATGGCGGCTGCAGGCGCCGCTGGTCGCCGCGATCAACGCGCTGAAGCGCGAGAAGAACGCCGTCATCCTGGCGCACAACTACATGACGCCGGAAATCTTCCATGGCGTCGGCGACTATGTCGGCGACAGCCTGGGCCTAGCCCGCGAGGCGGCCAAGTCCGACGCCGCGGTCATCGTCCAGGCCGGCGTGCTGTTCATGGCCGAGACCTCGAAGGTGATCTGCCCGGACAAGACCGTGCTGATCCCCGATCTGCGCGCCGGCTGCTCGCTGGCCGCCTCGATCACCGGCGCCGACGTGCGGCTGATCAGGCAGCGCTATCCCGGCGTGCCGGTGGTCGCCTACATCAACACCACCGCCGAGGTGAAGGCCGAGATCGACATCTGCTGCACCAGCGCCAACGCCGTGCAGGTGGTCGAGCATGTCGCGGCCGAATGGGGCGTGGACCGGGTCATCCTGCTGCCGGACGAGTTCCTGGCCCGCAATGTCGCGCGCCAGACCGCCATCAGGATCATCGCCTGGCAGGGCCGCTGCGAGGTGCATGAGCGCTTCGACGCCACCGACATCATCGAACTGCGCGCCGCCTATCCGCACGCCGAGATCCTGGCCCACCCGGAATGCCCGGCCGAGGTGCTGGAGCTGGCCGACTTCGCCGGCTCGACCGCGGCGATGACCGACTATGTAATGCGCCGCAAACCGCGCCAGGTGGTGCTGATCACCGAGTGCTCCATGGCCGACAACGTCGCCTGCGAGGCGCCGGAGACCGAGTTCGTGCGGCCCTGCAACCTCTGCCCGCACATGAAGCGGATCACGCTGGAGAACATCTACGACGCGCTTTTGAACCACCAGTTCGAGGTCAGGGTCGAGGCCTCCGTCGCCGACCGCGCCCGCCTGGCCGTCCAGCGCATGATCGACATGCCGCCGCCCGCCACGCCCGCCCGCTACGACCTGGTCAAGGCCCGCCACCACGTCGACGTGGAGCTGATCTAGCGGTCGTCACCATGGACATGTTCGCCACCAGACCGGCCGTTCGTCCCCTCAGATCCTACCCCATCGGGGGAGGGGGACCGCACGAAGTGCGGTGGAGGGGGCGCGATGCCGACCGCGCGCGTTTCCAGAATGACCTAGGGGCTGACTTTCAGCGCCGAGACGCGGCAGGCCCCCTCCACCATCCTTCGGATGGTCCCCCTCCCCGAACGGGGGAGGATCATGGGTGGGTCCGGCCGCCAGAGTTTGCGTCATGACCGTCCAGGACACCCCTGCCCCGCGCCAGAAGCCGTCGCCGGCGGCCGAAATCGGCTGGGCGCTGGCCTCCAGCGCGCTGCTGGCGGCGCTGATCGGCTATTACAACGGCTGGATCTGGGCCCTGGCCGGGGTGGTTGGCGTCTTCGTGCACGAGTACGGCCACGTCCTGGCCATCAATGCCGCCGGCGTCGGGCCCGGCCGCATCCGCATCATCCCCTTCGTCGGCGGCGCGGCGACCATGCAGCGGACCCCGGAGACCGACTTCAAGGGCGTGCTGATCGCGCTGGCCGGGCCGAGTTTCGGCCTGCTCGCCGCCATTCCTTTCTTCCTGCTGGCGCATCAGACCGGCGACGGGCGCTGGCTGGGCGGCGCCTTCTTCATCGGCCTGATCAACCTGATCAACCTGGCGCCCGCGCCGCCGCTGGACGGCTCCAAGGCGCTGGGCCCAGCGCTAGCCCGCATCCATCCGCTGCTGGAAAAGGCCGCGCTGATCCTGGTCGGTCTGGTCGCCGTGGTCCTGGCGGTGCGCACCGGCAACTGGATCTTCGGCGCCTTCGTCGGCATCGCCACCCTGGGCGCCATCCGCGCCAAGACCCTGCGCGCGCCGGCGCGGCCGCTGAGCGCAACCGAGTGGCTCGGCTCGGTCGCCCTGTGGTTCGTGGCGCTGGCCCTGTGCATGGGCGTCATCGCCTTCGCCTCGGTCGGAACGGGCAGGCTGTCATGACGGAGCGCATCCGTTTCGACGGCGTCCTGATCATCGGCGCGGGCCTGGCCGGCCTCTCCGCCGCCCTGGCCGCCGCGCCGCGCAAGGTGCTGGTGCTCAGCACAGCGCCCTTGCTGCAGGGCTGTTCCTCGGCCTGGGCGCAGGGCGGCATGGCCGCGGCCATGGGCCAGGACGACAACGCGCAAGCCCACGCCGACGACACCGTCAGCGCCGGCGCCGGCCTGGTCGATCGTCCGATGGCGGAACTTCTTACCCGCGAGGGACCGGCCGCCGTCCGCCGTCTGGCCGCCCTCGGCGCGCCGTTCGACCGCGACGCCCAGGGCCGCTTCGTGCAGAGCCTGGAGGCCGCCCACGGCCGCGCCCGCGTCGCCCGGGTCAAGGGCGACCAGGCCGGGCGCGAGATCATGCGCGCCATCGCCGCCGCCGCCATGGCCCAGGCGCATGTGGAAATCCGCACCCGAGCCCGGGTCCGCGCCCTGCTCAGAGACGCCCAGGGCCGGGTGCGCGGCGTCCTGGTCGAGCAGGCCGGCGTGCTGAGCGAGATCATAGCGCCAGCCACCATCCTGGCCACCGGCGGCCTGGGCGGCCTCTATGCCATGACCACCAATCCGCGCGCGGTGCTCGGCGAGGGCCTGGCGCTCGCCGCCCTGGCCGGCGCCAACATAGCCGATCCCGAATTCATCCAGTTCCACCCCACCGCCATCGCGGTCGACGCCGACCCCGCCCCCCTGGCCAGCGAGGCCCTGCGCGGCGAGGGCGCCGTCCTGGTCGACGAGACCGGCGCCTCGATCATGGCCGGCCAGCACCCGCTGGGCGACCTCGCCCCCCGCGACGTGGTCGCCCGCGCCATCCATCAGCGGATCACCGACGGCGGCGGCGCCTTCCTCGACGCCCGCGCGGCCATCGGCGACCGCTTCCCGGAGGAATTCCCCGCCGTGTTCGCCGCCTGCATGGCCGGCGGCGTCGACCCGCGCCGCCAACCGATTCCGGTCGCGCCGGCGGCCCACTATCACATGGGCGGGATCGTGACCGACGCCCATGGCCGCACCTCGCTGGAGGGCCTGTTCGCCGCCGGTGAGTGCGCCTCGACCGGCGTCCACGGCGCCAACCGGCTGGCCTCGAATTCGCTGCTGGAAGCCGCGGTGTTCGGCGCCCGCGCCGGCGAAGCGGCGCGCGACGCGGTCGATCCGAAGACCGCCGTCCTGCCCGCCCTGCCCGCGCCGGACCTGCCCGACGCGGCGCTGCAGACCCTGCGCACCGCCATGAACCGCGACGCCGGCGTGGTGCGCGACGCGGCGGGCCTGGGCCGGCTGCTCGGCCTGATCGATGGCTTGCAAGCCGAATACGGCCAGGCCCTGGCGCTGGTCGCCGCCCGCCTGGTCACCGCCAACGCCTGCGCGCGGCGCGAAAGCCGCGGCGGCCATTATCGCATCGATTATCCGCGGACCGCGGCCGTGGCCGAACGCACGGTGCTGACCCTGGGCGACCTGGCCCGCAGTCCGGTCTGCATCGCCGCCGAATGATCGCGCCGCTTCCCGACCTGCTGATCGAGCCGATCGTGCGCGCGGCCCTGGCCGAGGATCTCGGCCGCGCCGGCGACGTGACGTCGACCGCGCTGATCCCCAGGGGCCAGCGCATGACCGCGGTCTTCGCCGCCCGCGCCGAGGGCCGCGTCGCCGGCACAGATTGCGCCCGCATCGCGCTGGCTGTGCTCGATCCCGGCGCGCGGTTCGAAATCCTGACCGGAGACGGCGCCGACGTCATCCCCGACCAGGGGATCATCGCCCGGGTCGAGGGCGAGGCCCTGGCGGTGCTCGGCGCCGAGCGCGTGGCGCTAAATCTGCTCGGGCGACTGAGCGGTGTCGCCACCCTGACCCGGTCTTACGTGCGCGCCGTCGAGGGGACCAAGGCCCGCATCGTCTGCACCCGGAAGACCACGCCCGGCCTGCGGGCGCTGGAGAAGTACGCCGTGCGCTGCGGCGGCGCCACAAACCACCGTTTCGGCCTGGATGACGCCATCCTGATCAAGGACAACCACATCGCCGCCTGCGGCGGGGTCGCGCAGGCCATGCAGCGCGCCAAGGCGGCCGCCGGCCATCTGATGCGGATCGAGATCGAGGTCGACACCCTCGACCAGCTGGACCAGGCCCTGCCGCATCGCCCGGACGTGATCATGCTGGACAATTTCGCCCTCGATGACCTGCGCGAAGCCGTCCGCCGCGTCGCCGGCGCCGTGGTCCTGGAAGCCTCCGGCGGGGTGAACCTGCAGACCGTGCGCGCGATCGCGGAGACGGGCGTCGACGCCATCTCCGTCGGCGCCCTGACCCACTCAGCCCCGGTGCTGGATATCGGGCTGGATATCTAAATACCTCTCCCAAAGGGAGAGGGAGGGGCCCGCGCGCGTAAGCGCAGCGGGAAGGTAGGGGTTACAGCCTCTCGGATTATCCTGAAGCGGCGTACGCCCTCATCCTCCCACGCGCGAGGCGCGTGGGCCCCTCCTTCTCCCCACGGGAGAAGTCTGATTGGCGCGCAGCCGGTCTTCTACAGCCGCGCCGCGGCGCGTTCGGCGTCGGCGCGGCGCTTGGGCAGCAGCCCTTCCATGCCGCGCTGGACGGCGGCGAGGACGGCGGGCGGGGCGGTCTCGGGGCGGCCGGCGTTGAACGGCGGCGCCGGCGCGTATTCGATGCCGAGCTGGATGGCCTGGGCGAACTCCGCGCCGGCCAGCTCGGCGGCGACCACCAGGGCGAAGTCGATGCCGGCGGTGACGCCGCCGCCGGTGATGATGTCGCCGTCGCGCACGACGCGGCCAGGGTCGGGGATGGCGCCGAACAGGCTCAGCATGTCGCGCCAGGCCCAGTGGCAGGCCGCCCGCCTGCCTTTCAACAGGCCCGCCGCGCCGAGGATCAGCGAGCCGGTGCAGACCGAGGTCAGGTAGCGCGCCCCGGCCGCCAGCCGTCGGGCCTCGACCATGAAGGCCGCGTCGTTGATGACGTCGGTCGCCGCCAGGCCGCCGGGGAAGAACAGCAGGTCGCAGCGGTCGATCTCGGCCATCCGCTTCGTGCCGGCGAAGGTCAGGCCGCCGTCGGAGCCGATGGCGCCGCCGGGCTCCGAGGCGACGATGATCTCGGTGTCGCGCAGGCGGCTGAACACCGTGTGCGGGCCGGTGAAGTCGAGCTGGGTCAGGCCCGGATAGAGGACTTCGACGATGGTGAAGTCGGCCATGGCGCGCGCTCCAATGCGATTTGACGCCACCAGCATGTCAGGCCTAGGCTCTGGCTGAAATGACAATGATCCCTCGTTTCGAGCCATGACCCGCACCGTCGCCTTCCTGATCTTCCCGGACTTTCAGATCCTCGACGCCGCCGGCCCGATCGCCGCCTTCGAGATCGCCGCCCGCTATGTCGCGGGCGCCTATGATCTGCGCGTGATCGCGGCGGCGGGCGGCCCGGTGCGCAGCTCCTCCGGCGTCGCCATGAGCGCCGAGGCCTTCGACCCTGGCCAGCGCATCGACACCCTGGTGGTGGCCGGCGGCGAAGGCACGCGGGCCCCGGCGATCGATGAGCGTCTGCTCGGCTTCGTTCGCGAGACGGCTGCGAGCGCACGGCGCACCGCCAGCGTCTGTTCCGGCGCCTATATCCTGGCCGCCGCCGGCCTGCTCGACGGGCGCCGCGCCACCACCCACTGGCGGCGCAGCCGCGACTTCGCACGGCGCTTTCCCCGGGTGCGGCTGGAACCTGACCGCATCCATGTGCGCGACGGGCCGATCTGGACCTCGGCCGGCATCACCGCCGGCATCGATCTGGCCCTGGCCCTGATCGCCGAGGACCTCGGTGAGGCCATCGCCAGGCAGACCGCCCAGCAGCTGGTGGTCTATCACCGCCGGCCCGGCGGCCAGTCGCAGTTCTCCGCCCTCTTGGAGATGGACCGTCCTGGCGGGCGTTTCGGGACGCTGCTGGCCTGGGCGCGGGAGCGGCTGCATGAACCGTTGAACGTTGAACGACTGGCCGCCCAAGCCGCCATGAGCCCGCGCAACTTCGCCCGCGCCTTCGCCGCCGACACCGGCGTGACGCCGGCCCGCGCGGTCGAGCGGCTGCGGGTGGAGATGGCGCGCGAGCGGATCGAGGCCGGGCCGGAACCGATCGACCGCGTCGCGCGAGCCGCCGGCTTCGGCGATCCCGAACGCATGCGCCGCGCCTTCCTGCGCGCCTTCGGCCAGCCGCCCCAGGCGCTCCGAAGGGCAGCGCGGGTTTAGGGTCCGATCGGTCGCAGCCCGGCGCCCAGGCGCTCGAACCCCAGTCGTTCGGCGTACATTCGCGCCTGATCCTGGCGCGAAGGGGTCATGTGGACGTTCGCGTAGCGGCTGCCCGCCAGCCAACGCAGCGCGGGGTCGATCTTGGCCTCCTTGGCCAGGCCCTCCGCGATGCGTGCCTCGACGCTGCGCCAGAAGTGCGGGCGCGAGCCGTCCAGGTCGTCGAAGCCGTAAGCCTCGGCGAGATCGTCGGCGAATAGGGCCAGACCCGCCTTGGCGCCGACGTCCGGGTCCGCGGCCAGTGCGGCAATGGCGCGACCGACGAAATGCGGCGTCTCGGAGAAGGCGAAATCGGGATCGGACTTGGCCCCGTCGCGCCAGTTGGCCTCGCTGACGCCAAAGCGGTCCAGCATGGCTTCCGAACGGAGAAAGCCGGGTGAAACGGCCAATGCCGTAACGCCCGTCCCGACCAGATCCCAGGCCATGCCGTAAGCCAGCCGGTTCACCGAAGACTTGACCAGATCGTAGAGCAACTGGCCGCGATAGCCTGACATCTCGCCATCAGTGACCTCGACGATCAGCCCGCGTTTGGCCTCGACCATGAGTGGCGCCAGATGCCGGGCGGTGATCAGGTGGCTGAACATGGCCTGGTCGAGCACGGCCCGCGCCTTGTCCACGTCCAGGGCCCAGAACTTGGCGCCCCAGTCGATCAGCTCGTCGCCGCCCCAGATGTCGTTGACCAGGATATCGAGGCGGCCCTCGTTGGCCCGGATGCGGGCGGCCAGCGCCTGGACTTCGACCTCCGCCTGATGGTCGACCCGGACGGCGACAGCCTCGCCGCCGGCCGCCTCGATCAGCTCCGCCGTCTCTTCGATGGTCTCGGGCCGGCCCGGTGTGGCCGGGTTTCCCCGCGTGCTGCGTCCGGTGCAATAGACCTTGGCCCCGGCGGCGGCCAGTTCGAGCGCGATGCCGCGGCCGGCGGCCCGCGTCGCGCCGGCCACCAGGGCGATCTGTCCCTCGAGCGGTTCGGCCATGCTCAGTCCTCCTCATCCGTGTCGTCGAGATGCAGCCAGGCGGCCTCGGTCGCCAGCTTGTTGTCCTCACTCCAGGGCGGACCGAGCGTTCGGCCCATCTCCTTCAGCCGCGCCTCCAGCGCCGAGGCGTTCAGGTCGAGCAGATCGCCGACCAGCGCCGGCAGCTCGCGCTCAACGACCCTGTGCACCTCCAGACCGAGGACCGCACAGGCCGAGGCGACCACGCCGCGATAGAAGTTGCCTTCCGCCGCGTGCATGCGCGCGTGCACCTTGAGGATGTCCTCCAGGCTGTCCGGCAGCTTGTTGATCGCTTCCGGCACGACGGCGATGCGGATGGCGACGCCGTCGCGCCGCAGGTCGGCGATGAACTGGCCGATTTCGCGCGCGGCGTTGGCCTCGGTCGCCACCCGGACATCCTCGATCAGCACCCGGGCGCTGTCCAGGTCGGTCTGCTCGGCGCGATGGAAGACACCGCGTTCCTCGCCGGCCGCGAAATTGATGCGGCGCCGTTCGATCACCCGTGGCGCATGCCGCGGTCCGGCCAGCGCCACGGCGGAGGTCCAGTAGGTGTGCGGGCGAAAGCCCAGGACGGCGGTGGAGGGTG
>DASYAQ010000061.1:0-2386 GCA_036501225.1 Caulobacteraceae bacterium
CGGCCAGCGCCAGATAGGACGGCTTGGCCATGAACGGGTGGTAGGAGCAGAGGCTGAAGACGAAGCCGGTCGGGCGGCTGCCCACCTGCGGGAAGACCCGCGCGCCGTCGCGGGCGCCGTCCTTGACCATGGCCAGGATGCGGTGCGCCTGGGCGGGATCGCCGAAGGTCTCGAACAGGGTGAAGGTGGCCGGTCGGGCGGCCGCGGCGCTGAGCCGGCAGATCATCTCCACCTCGGCCTCCAGGGCCGAATGCTCGCCCATCGTGCCGAGCGTACCGGCGGGAATCAGCTGCATGACGCCGGCGCCGGCGCGGCGGAACGCGCCGGCGATCGCCATCAGCTCGGTCTCGGCGGCGAAGGTGCCCGGCACCTGGTCGCCGTGGATCGACCGGTGCCCCATGATGCGCGAGGTGGAAAAGCCGACCGCGCCGGCGCGCAGCGCCTCCTCGACGATCGCGGCCATGCGCCCGACCTCGGCCTCGGTGGCGTCGGCATTGCTGCGCTGCGGCCCGAGGACGTAGTTGCGGACCGCCCCGTGGGCGATCATCGAGGCGATGTTCAGGGCGTATTTGCGCGTCGCCAGATAGTCGAGATACTCCGGATAGGTCTCCCAGGCGCCCCAGGGCATGCCTTCGTACAGGGCGGTGCCGGGAATGTCCTCGACCCCCTCCATCAGCTCGATCAGCTCGCGCTGGCCGCCGCGCGGCACCGGCGCGAAGCCGACGCCGCAATTGCCCATGACGATGGTGCCGACCCCATGGCTGGCCGAGGGGTTCATCTCCTCGTCCCAGGTGACTTGGCCATCGTAGTGAGTGTGGATGTCGACCCAGGCGGGGGTGACGATCGCCCCGTCGGCGTCGATGACCTCTTTCGCCGGCCCGCTGATGCGGCCGCCGACCTCGACGATCACCCCGTCCTTGACGGCGACGTCGCCGGTGAAGCGCTCGCCGCCGGCGCCGTCATAGATGGACCCGCCGCGAATTATGCTGTCATGCATCCGATGGCTCCCGGGCCGTAGGCTTGCCACAGAGACCCACAGGCGCCGCAAGGGCAGTCAAGCCGGGACGCCCTGGCGGAACGGTCAAGATCTCGCGATCCTCGGGGAGGCTGGACTGTCCTTGCGGCAGGCCGCCATCCTGGCTTGAAACAGGGAGCAACGCGCATGAGCGACGCGGTTGGGACGACGGACGTCCTCGTGGTGGAGCGGCTGGGCGAGATCGAGCGCCTCACCCTGAACCGGCCCGATCGGCTGAACGCCTTGAACCAGCCGCTCACCGAGGCGCTGCTCGCCTATTTCGAGGGCCTGCGCCGCAACCGCGAAACCCGCGTGGTGATTCTGCGCGGCGCGGGACGCGCCTTCTGCGCCGGCGCCGACCTCAAGGCCGCCGCCACGCCGGAGGCGCTGCGGGACGGACCCAACGGCGACTGGACCTTGCGCGACATGCAAAAGGCCATGCGGGCCTGCCCGCAGCCGATCATCGCGCTGGTGCGTGGCGCCGCGGCGGGCGGCGGCCTGACCATCGCCCTTGCCGCCGACGTCGTGGTCGCCAGCGAGAGCGCCGCCTTCCACCCGGCCTTCCTCGCCATCGGGCTGTCGGGGGCTGAGCTGGGGGTGAGCTGGCGCCTGCAGCGGGCGATCGGCGTCTCGCGCGCCCGGGAGATGCTGTTGGCCGGCCGGCCGCTGCGCGCCGAGGCCGCCCTGGCCGCGGGCCTGGCGTCGGCGGTCACCCCCGAGGCGGACCTCGACGCCTATGGCGAGGCGCTCGCCGCCGATATGCTGAAGGCTCGCCCCGATGCCCTGCGCCTGACCAAACGCACGCTCGACGCGGCGTTGGAGAGCCCCAGCCTCGAGGTCGCCTACGAACTCGAAGAACGCGCCCAGATGCTGATGATCGCGCGACGCGGTCCCGCGCCGGGTTGACGCACGGCCGCGGCCCTGGCGTGATCGCCCGTTGATTGTTGCCGAGGAGAAGGCCGTGGCGCTGGTCGTGGACTGCGATTCGCACGTCATGGAGCCGTCCGATCTGTGGCAGACCCATCTCGAGCCGAAGTACCGCGACCGCGCCATCCGCATCGAGCGGCGCGAGGGCGTCGAGCACCTGATCATCGGCGAGGAGAGCGTGCTGTCCGGGGTTCTGGCGGGCCTCGGCGGCGCCCATCTCGACCGCAAGGACGTCTTCAAGCCGGGGATGACCTATGCCGACGGCTGCGCGCCGGCCAGCTACGACCCGGCGGCGCGCGCGGCGATGCTGGACGACTGGGGCGTCGACGTCGGCGTGCTGTTCCCGACCATCGGCATCCTGCCGTTCCCGACCGAGGATGTGGAACTGGCCTCGGCCTATTGCCGCGCCTACAATCGCTGGCAGAAGGAATTCCACGAGGGCGC
>DASYAQ010000062.1:0-8146 GCA_036501225.1 Caulobacteraceae bacterium
CGGCGGCCTGGAGGATGCTCAGGACCCGAGGCGACCTGGACGCCTGATCGCATCCGGTCAGCAACCCGCCGAGACCGGCCGCGGCGCTGGCGACCAGGCCCCGGCGCGAGAGGATCAGCCCGCTCATCGGTGCGCCTCCGCCGCCACGACATAGCGGCCGGTGATCATCGAGCGGATCTCGTTCACCACCCCGGCCAGGAAGACCTCGACCACGTGCACCAGCACGAACAGCACGATCAGATTGGCGCTGATGAAAGGGATGGTGCGCGCCGATTGCCGGCCGCCGAACAGGGTGACCAGGCCGGGCAGGATCGAATCGAAGCCAGGCGACATGGTCAGGCCGGTGCCGACCATCAGCGGCAGGAGGATGAAGATGACGATCAGATAGGTCAGTTTCTGCAGCACGTTGTAGCGCCGGGCCTCCTCGCCCGTCGGGTGCTTCAGGCGGATATGGTCCCAGATGCTGCGCAGGATGCTGCGGGGCCGGATCTGCTCGCCGGTCGGCGCCAGGTCGCGGCGGAAGTGGCCGGTGAGCAGGCCGGCGATCAGATAGATCAGCCCGTTGATCACGAAGAGCCAGGCGAAGAAGAAGTGCCAGTGGCGGCCGGTCGCCAGGTCGCGATAGCTCGGAATGGTCAGCCAGCCCGGAAAGCCCCGCACCGTGGGTTGGCCGTTCGGTCCGTTCGAGACGCCGAGGAGGCCGGTGGTGGTCAGCTTCAAGGCCCCGACATGGGTGACGCCGACCAGGCCGTGCGGGCCGTTCATCGCCGCCATCTCGACGACGGGTCTGTCGGCGTCGGCACCGTACTGGCCCCAATAGAGCCTGGGATGGGCGTTGAAAATCTGCGCGCCGCTCATGACCAGAAGGCTGATCGCCAGGACGTTGATCCAGTGGGTCAGGCGGACGACGACGCTGTGCCGATAGATCACCTCGCGCACCGGCTTCACCGCCGGCGCCGGCGGCTCGGCTGGCGGTGGCGGCGCCGCGGCCACGGGCGCGGGGGCGACTTCGGGCGGCACGACCGCGGCGACCGGCGGCTCGACGACCGGCTGGGCGGCAGCCTCGGTGGGCGCCGGCGGCGCGACGGCCTCGGGTTCGAGCTGTGGCTCCGGCGGGTCGGTATCGCTAGCTGACATCGTCGCCGATTTCTCCGAGCCCACCCTGGACGCGCCCATTCTAGCGCCAAGCCCCGCGCGGCGTCACCTCGCGGTTAATCGTCTCGCAAGCACCGGGGCCGCAAGGTCGTGGCGCGACGGACCAAGGGGCAGGACCATCTCGCATATGACCGAGGCGTTCGACTATTCGGCCACGGCCGTCGCGGCGGCGTTGTCGCCGCGCCCTGACGCGCTGCCATCGACCACGGCCCTGCTCACCGAGGGCGGCGACGCCCGGATCGCGCTCGATCCCGCGACGGGGCGCAACAAGTATGGCTGCACGGCGACGCCGGACGGCGCCACGGCCGATTTCAGCTCCTCGACGGCGTCGAGCATCTCGCCCCGGGGTTTCGCTGCCGCCGACGCCTTGCGTGGGCGGTTGGCCGCGATGGACGGGCGCGAGCGGCGCGCCGCGACCTACGGGCGCGAACTCGATCGCCTGCGCGCCGAGCTGGCCGGCCTCTGCGGCCTGGGAGACATGGCCGGGCTCGACATCGTCTTCGCCGCCTCGGGCACCGACCTGCATCTGCTGGTTTCGGCCCTGGTCGGCGGCGCCCCGGACCGGCCGCTGGTCTCGATCGACGTCGAGGCCGAAGAGACCGGCAGCGGCGTGCCCGACGCCCTGTCCGGCCGGCATTTCTCCAGCCACACCGCGCTTGGCGAGACCGTCGCCCCCGGCGCCGGCGTCGGCGCTCACGCGGCCTTTGTCGCGGTCCCCGTCCGCGATGAGAACGGCGCCTTGCGCGCCACGGCCGATATCGAAGTGGAGCTGGACGCCCTGGTCCTCGACGCCGCCATGTCGGGCCAGCGCGCGCTCCTGACCGTCACCGACGTCTCCAAGACCGGGCTGATTTCGCCACCGCTGGAGGTGGTGCTGGCGCTGGTTCGCCGGTTTCCGCGGACGCTGGAGGTGCTGATCGACGCCTGCCAGTTCCGCCTCGCGCCGGAAACCTTGCGGGCCTATCTCGACCACGGTTTCATGGTCGCGGTGACCGGCTCGAAATTCCTTACCGGCCCGACCTTTTCCGGCGCCCTCTTCGTGCCCGAGGCCGTGGGCGAGCGGCTGAACAGCCGGCTCCTGCCGCCCGGCCTGCGCGCCTATTCCGCCCGCGCCGACTGGCCCGCCGCCTGGGTCGCCGGCGCCGGCATGACCGACAGCGCCAATTTCGGCCTCCTGCTGCGCTGGGAAGCGGCGCTGGCCGAGTTGCGCGCCTTCCGCGCCCTGCCGGCGGCCGACGTGAAGGCCTTCATGGACGCCTTCGCCGCCGCCATCCACGCCCGCCTGGTCGACGATCCGGCCTTCGTGCCGCTGCCCGGCCGCCGGCTCAACCGCGCCGCGATCGGCGCCGCCGGCGCCTGGGACCGCACGGCCAGCATCTTTCCCTTCCTGCTCCGCCAGCCCGGCCGCCGCTATCTCGGCCTGGCCGAGACCGAGGCCGTCTATCGCGCGCTGGCCGACCGTGGCGCCCGCCTGGGCCAGCCCGTCCGCTGCGGCCTTCGCGACGGCGCGCCGGTCAGCGCCCTCCGCCTCTGCAACAGCGCCCGCCTCATCACCGAAGCCCTGTCCGATGGCGGCGATCCCGATGCGGTGATCAGCCGCGCGCTCGGCGTGCTGGACGCGATCGCCGCCGTAGTCTCGGCTTAGGGGGCCAGGCACAACCTTGGCCAAGGTCAGCTTCCGGGCGAGCAGCCGGCGGCCGCTTTCGACGCCAGGCGGACTCTAGTCGGCGCCTAGTTCATAGTCCCAACCCTCGCGCCAGCCGAAATCCTCACCGATCAGGTCCTCCAGCTTGCGGCCGGCAACGGCCCGGTGGAAGCGCCACAGCCTCGATCTTCGCCATGGCGGCAGACTTGGCGCCGCGGAACTGCTACTTCACGCGCTGGTGCGAGCCAGGCCTGCCGCTCACCGCGTCTACCCCATAAGCCTCGTCGTTCAAGGCGGCGCGTGCGGCTCCAGCGCCAGCTCCGGCACGATCTCGACGCCGCCGGAGGACGGATGGGCGCCGTAATAGCGCCAGAGCATCCAGAAGACGCCGCCGATCGCCGGCAATGCGGTGAGGAGCATGAAGCTGAGCGAGCCGCCCAGCGCCGAGATGGCCGCCGCGGTGAGCACGCCCGCTCCGACCCCGACATCCCACGCCCCTTCGGTGGCGATGTTGTAGCGGAACGGACAGGGCGAGGCTTGCGAGAGGTTGTAGAGCGGCGTCGAGATCGCCGGGATGATTAGCGCCGTGGCGATGGCGCCGAGCGCGTTGGCCGCGACCGCGAGCCACAGGTGGCCGAAGACGGCGGCCTGGGTGAGCGACAACGCCATCGTGACGACGCAGGCGAGCACGGCCGTGCGCCGGCCGCCCCCACGATCGATATGGCGGCCGAAGAGCGCCGTCAGTATCGCCCCGACCAAGGCGGCGAACGCCATCGCCCCGCCGAACGCACCGATGCTGGAGCCCAGCGATACGAACAGCGCCACCTGCCAGACATAGTAGATGCAAGCGCCCTGCCAGCCGTCGAGCAGGAACAGCGCCACGCCCTCGCGGGCCGCGCGAAAGGCGCCCGGCGCCTCGCGGGGCGGCATAACGTTGGGCGCGGCCAGCAGCGGCAGCACCGAGAGACCCTCCACCGCGGCGACAGCGCCGAACATCCAGAATGGACCGGCGGTGAGGATCAGCCAGGCGCCGATCAGCGGCGCCACGATGCCGATCATGGTGGAGACCGCCTCGCGGATGCCGACCTGATGACCGCGGTGCTCGGCGTCACCGATAGACGCAAAATAGGCGTGGTAGGAGGGCCAGTAGAGGGTGCTGGCCACGGCGCCGAGCGCACCGTTGAGTAGCAGCGGCCAGCCGAGCCCATGCACCGCGGCATAGGTGGGGAACTGGACGGCGTTGAGCAGCACGCCGGCGATCACCAGGGGCTTGAGGCCCCAGCGTTTGCCGATCGGCAGGATCAGCGGTCGCAGCGCGAAGCGGCCGGCGAGCATGCCGGCGAACCAGACGAAGGTCATTGGGATCGAGACGCCCGCGTGCAGCAGGAAGGCGAAGACCAGCGTGCCGCCGGCGCCCTGCGCCAGCGACTGGATGGCGTAGTGGATGTTGACGCGGTTGACCGCGTCGTTGCCGAAGAAGGCCATGTCGGGGGAGCCGTGAGAGAAGAGGAGGATCGATAGGCGCGCGCCCGCGCTACCCGCGGGGCGGCTGGCGAGCATGCCGTCTGGCGCTATCGAATCCGACCGGGCAACTGACTGTGCTCCTCTGCCCGGGCATATGGCGGCAATCCGCAGTGCCGCGCAAGCGCCCTCGGGCGCGTCCTGTTGCGGCACCGCGCCACTCATCCAGAGTTCGGCCCCAACGCCGGCCGCGCCCTAGAATCCTCAGCTCACCCGCTCCAGCGCGATAAGGTCGTGTTTTCGGCGGCAAGCCGAGGGGCGCTTACGATCCTAAGCGGCCATCCTGGGACGCACGCTCTGCAAGGCGTTGCCATTTCGAAGCGCACCGCCTCAAGCGGACGGTTAGTCCGGAAAAATCGCGCGCGCGATGCTCGCGACGTCGCCTATGCCAGCCTTGATCTCGGCCGCGAACCAGTGGTCGAAGTGGATAAAGCGATGTTGCAACGCCACGGCCATAACGGCCTCCGAGAAAGGCGGTTCGCCGACGCCCGCGCCCGACTCCTTCACCAACCGCCGCTGCGCGTCGCGTCGTCCGCGGAATAGCTCCACGAACGGCGACACGAGGTCGAGCCCTGCCGGGGCCAGCATCGCATCGGCCAGGTCGAGCACGCCTGAGAGGCGCCATCGGCCGGCCCGCTCGACCAGCATGATGTGTTCGGCGGTCAGGTCGGCATGGATGAGCACCGGTGGGCCAAGCGCCCGGAGTTCCGGCTCGCGTCTGGCCAGGAGGGCCATGATCTGTTCAACCCTCGCCGGATCGACCCCCCGGAAGAGGTGAAGCGGCCGTGCGCGCGTGAGTTGATCGTCCAGGTAGTGCGCCCACGGTCCGAACGGGCGCTCGAAACCGGGAACGGCGACCGAATGGAAAGCGCGCATGAACTGGCCGAGTTCGGCGGCGATGGGCTCGAAGTCCGCGTCGCCCAAACTCGGCAACAGCTCTTGCATCTGCACGCCCGGCACGTGGGTCGAAACGAGATAACGCCAATCCCCGATCGTGCCGCTCTCGATGATTGATGGTATCGCAACGGGGAGCCGATCCTGCACCGCCTCGCTAACGCTGACTTCGGCAACCAACGCGTCGGCCCAGAACGGCGCGCTGATTTTCAGCCAGAGCGCATCGCCAGCTTTGAACACCAGGTTCGAGCCCTCGACCTTGCGGACCAGCGGCCGCGGCAACCGGTAGCGATCGGCCACGACCCCGGCGAGGTCGAGCCCGAAATCCGGCTCGGCGAAGCGGCGGCGATAGTCCGCCTCGGTGACGGCGAGGGTCGGCAGGGACATGGGGCCGGTCTAGCAGACCCAGGCGATCAATCACCAGACGTGGCGGCGGCCCGCCTGCGGCGCCAACCGCGGACGTTGCCGACGGCCGCTTTCGACCCATTGAAGACGCTCGCAACGCCCGAAGCGCTTGACGCTCGGGCACGCCGCGGCCAAAGCCCCTCGTCGAGAGAGCCGATGCCAACGCTTGCCAACATCGTCCGCGCCTTCGGGGTCGAGCCGGACAGCATTCGACAGATCGCGCGGCGTCAGAACGTGCACTGGGCGGTGCGGGCCGGGGACGCGCGGTATGTACTGCGTCGGTACGGGGCCGAGACGCCGGGCGACGCGGCCTGGGAAATCGACTCCATTGAGCGCCTCGCGAAGGCGGGCGTGCCGGTGCCTCGGGTGGTCGGCGGGCTGCGCGAGATCGAAGGAGCGCGCTACATTCTTATGCCGTGGCTCGGCCGGCGGCGGCTCGCCCACCCGCCGGTGAGCGACACGGCCTACGAGCGGCTGGGTAGCTTCCTGGCCGATTTCCATTCCGCTACCAGCCATCTGCCCGAGCCGCCGCAGCGGCCGAAGTGGACTTCAAACGTGGACGGCGCGTTCCCGCGAACCGGCGGGGCGACGCGGCGCGCGGAGCTGCTGGCGGCGTTGGCCGAGGTTGATGCGACGATGGCGCGTCGGCTCGCCGACGCTGCGGCCACGTTGGAGGCACGCGACCTGCCGCGCGTCTTCGCTGGTTATCCGCGCCGCCTCGTGCATGGCGATTTCGCGCCCTGGAACATCCGCGTCCACGGGCAAGGCATCACCGGCGTGATTGACTTCGACCTCGCCCATGTGGACGTCCGCGCGGCCGACATCGCCATGGCCCGGCGCGGCTCCCATGACGGCGTGGTGCGCGGCTACCTGAAACGCGCCACGCTCACTGATGTCGAGATTGACAGCCTCGACGCTCTCTGGACCGGCGGCTCCCTGTGCGGTGTCTGGTCGGTGCTTGAGAGCCGCCTCGCCGCGGGCCGCGTCACGACTCAGGGACTTGAGTGGAACGTCGAGCAACTCGGGAAGACGCGGCCATACAGGGGCTAGCGATCCCGGAGAGCCCACGCCTCCGCAAAGGTCTGCAATCGACCCCTCCGGACGTTGGGAAGGTCTGGTTCTCGCCGATCACCTGCCGGCCGATCTCGGCCCCTTGCAAGACGCGGATCGGTGCGCTAGATACTGAACTGTATGGTTCAGTATTTGACGTCCCGCCTCGATGTCGCCTTTGCCGCGCTCTCGGACGCTACGCGACGTGGCGTCCTGGAGCAGCTCGGCAGTGGGGATGCTTCGATCACGGCGCTGGCGGACAAGTTCCACATGACCCTCACGGGCATGAAGAAGCACGTCGGCGTCCTGGAGCAGGCGGGGCTGGTCACGACGCAGAAGGTCGGACGGGTGCGGACCTGCAAGCTCGGCCTCAGCCGACTGGCGGAAGAGACAGCGTGGATCGAGGAATACCGCCGGCTTTGGGCCGCACGTTTCGACGCGTTGGACCAAGTTGTCGAGGAATTGAAACAGAGGGAGACGTCCGATGGACGTAGGCAGACAGAGTGATCCCGCCATTGCGAAGGCCCGCACGACGGTGGAGCGGACATCGGAACGAGAGCTCGTCGTTACGCGGACCGTCGACGGCCCGGCGCGCATCGTGTTCGAAGCCTGGACCAGGCCGGACCTGTTCCAGCGATGGTGGACGCCCAAATCGTTCGGCCTCACCTTGATCTCCTACGAGGCCGATGTCCGCACTGGCGGCGGCTACCGTCTGGTGATGGGCCACCCCGCCGCGGAGCAGCCCATGGCGTTCTTCGGTCGGTACATCGAAGTGACGCCACACTCCCGCCTCGTCTGGACCAATGACGAAGGGGGTGAAGATGGGGCCGTCACCACGGTGACCTTCGAGGAAAGGGATGGCGCGACACGGGTCGTCGTGCACGAGCTCTATCCTTCGAAAGAGGTGCTCGACGACGCCATGGCCTCTGGAAGTACAAGCGGGTGGGGCGAGCAATTCGAGCAACTGGACGACCTTATCATCATCCTGGACGCGAAGGTCTGACGGCATGGGCAAGGTGCGCGTAGCGGGTTTTGGAGTCTCAATCGACGGCTTCGGGGCCGGCCCGGACCAGAGCCTCGAGCATCCGCTCGGCAAACGCGGCGAGGAGTTGCACGGTTGGTTCTACCCGACCCGGACCTTTCGATCGATGGTCGGGGAAGACGGCGGGACTGACGATCGCTTCGCCCGCGCCACGGCCGAAGGGTTCGGCGCCTTCATCCTCGGCCGCAACATGTTCGGGCCGGCCGGCGACGATTGGGGCGGGCCCGACTGGAAGGGCTGGTGGGGCGACGACCCGCCGTACCACGCGCCGACCTTCATCCTCACCCACCACGCCCGGGCGCCAATCGTCATGGAGGGCGGAACGATCTTCCATTTCGTCACCGAGGGGATCGAGGCGGCGCTCGCCAAGGCCAAGGCCGCCGCGGGCGACCTGGACGTGAAGATCGGCGGCGGCGTTTCGACGATCCGGCAGT
>DASYAQ010000063.1:0-3616 GCA_036501225.1 Caulobacteraceae bacterium
CCAAATCATCATCCTCGACCGTCACCATGCGCCCGTCGATCTTGAGGGTGCGGCGGACGATGTAGCGGCCGGGGTCGGCGGCGCTCCAGGACAGCGGCTTGGGCAGCACCGCGATCAGCCGCGCGGCCTGGGCGTCGTTTAGCGCCGACGCCGGCTCGTTGAAGAAGCGCTGGCTCGCGGCCTCCGCGCCATAGACGCCAGGGCCGAATTCGACGACGTTCAGGTACATCTCCATGATCCGGCGCTTGCCCCAGATCGCCTCGATCAGCACCGTGTACCAGGCCTCGATGGCCTTGCGCACATAGTCGCGGCCGGGCCAGAGGAAGACGTTCTTGGCGGTCTGCTGGCTGATGGTCGAGCCGCCGCGGATGCGGTTCGGGCGCCGCTCGTTGTGCTTCATCGCCCTCTCGATGGCGTCGAGGTCGAAGCCGTGGTTCGAGCAGAACAGCGAATCCTCCGAGGCCACCGCGGCGGCCGGCAAGGCCGGCGACATGTCGCGCAGGGAGCGCCACTGGTAGTCCATCCTTTGGCCCTGGATCAGGCGGGTGATCATCAGGATGGTGATGGGCGGCGGCACGATGCGGTAGACCCCCACGCTGACCGGCGGCACGACGACGGCGATGAGCACCAGGGCAAGGAACAGATTCCGCGCAAAGCGCCAGAAGCCGCCGCCGCGCGACGGTCGCGGTCTGGCGCGACCCCTGGGTTTCGCGCGCGGCGCCGGCCTCGACCTCTCCCCGCCCGTATCGCGCGCCATTCGACCTCTTGTCTTGACCTTAAGGCGCGATGCTAGCGAGGCTTAACCGTGCCGTCGCGCGCCCGTCCAGGAGCCTCTACATGACCGTCACCGAAGCCGTCGAGCGGCGAATCTCGGTCAGGGCCTTCAAGTCCGACCCGGTGCCCGGCGCCCTGGTGCGCGAGATCCTGGAGATCGCCAAACGCGCGCCCTCCGGCGGCAATCTGCAGCCCTGGCGCGTCCACGCCCTGGCGGGAGCGCCATTGGCGGAGCTGAAAACCCTGGCCGGCGCCAAGATGGCCGCCGGTGGCGAGGAGCCGGAATACGACGTCTATCCGGCCAATCTGTGGGAGCCGTTCCGCACCCGGCGCTTCCAGTGCGGCGAGGACCTCTACGCCTCCATCAACATCCCGCGCGAGGACCGGCCGGCCCGCCTGCGCCAACTGGCCAACAATGTGAACTTCTTCGGCGCGCCGGTGGGCCTGTTCTTCTCGCTGGAGCGCAGGCTTGGCCCGCCGCAATGGTCCGACGTCGGCATGTACATGCAGACGGTGATGCTGCTGGCGGTCGAGCGTGGCCTGGACACCTGTCCGCAGGAATTCTGGGCCCGGGTCCCGAAGACCGCCGGCGACTTCATCGGCCTGGCCGACGACCACATCCTGTTTTCCGGCATGGCCCTGGGCTATCGCGACGAGACCGCGCCGATCAACGGCTGGCGCACCCGCCGCGACGATTTCGAGGTCTTCGCCGAGATGCGCGGGTTCTAACGCCGCCGCAGCCAGATCTGGGTGCGGCCGAGCGCCTCGATGCCCATGTAGCCGCGCACGGTCAGGGTCTTGCCGTCGGCGCTTTCGGTCCACTCCGCCGAAAAGGTGTTGCCGGAATCCGGATCGAGGATGGAGCCGTCCTTATAGAAGACCAGATTGGTCGGGTCCTGGTGCAGGCCCCACAACACCCGCATGCCGGTGATGCGCTGGTTGTGCAGCGCGCCCTGGCACTTGTCGCAGATGCGGTTGGGCGGATCGCCGTTCAGCGCGCCAGCCAGCCAGCCCTGCACCTCGCCGCCGGCCACGGTCTTGACCGTGATCAGCGCCAGCGGCTTGCCGTCCTCGGTGATCGCCCACAGCCCGTCCGGGCGTGGCGCGGCCAGGGCGCTCGACGCGATGGCCGACAGGGCCAGCACAAACATGGCGATCGCCACCGGTGTCTTCATGTCAGCCCTCCCAGACCAGTGCGGGCGCGACTATGCAGCCGCTTGGCCGCCTGTCAAAGCGCCGGCAGATCGACCACCCCCGCCTGGCCGTCTTCGTCGCCCCAGGCCAGGCGCGCGCCATCGGCGGTCATGGCCAGGGCGGTGATGGCCGCCCCCTTTTCAGCCTTGATCGGATGCAGGTGGCGCGAAGTCAGGTCGCAGGCCCAGACGCGGCCGTCATCGACGCCGGCGGCCAGGATGGCGCGGTCCGGCGTTCCGGCCACGCGGGTGACCAGGCTGGACTCGTCGAAACCGATCTCGGCCGCCTCCTTGCCCATCGGCCCGTCCGCGCCGGAAAACGGCCAGACCACCGCCCCGGGCGCGCCGGCGGTGGCCATCAACATCCCCTTGGAGACGAAGACCAGGCTTTTGACCTTGGCCGGATAGCCGCCCATGCGCAGATCCTTGGCGTCCGCCAACCGCCAGCCGTGCAGCTGGTTTTCCTGCATCGACGACATCAGAAACCGGCCGTCCGGGCTGAAGGCGGTGAGGATATGGCTGCCGGCCCATTTCAGCAGCACCGGCCTCTGCTCGGCGATGCGGGCGTACCAGAGCACGGCCCCGCCATAGGTCGCGCAGGCCAGGCGGCGGCCCTTGGGGTCGAAGGTCAGATGCGCGACCGACTTTTCATGGGCGAAGACACGCTCGAACTTCGCGTCGGCCGCATCGCGAACCTGGGCTTCGCGGCCGGCGGCGAAGGCGATCAGCCCCGAGGCCGCGCTGGTCGCCACGCCATCGATCCAGCGGCCCTTGAGTTCAGCCAGCGTCGTGGCCGCGCCGCCCCGCGTCCAGACCAGCCGCCCGTCGTCGCCGCCGGAGACCACCCCGTCGCCGCCCGGATGCAAGGCGGCGGCGAGGATGGCGCCGTCGTGGGCGGCCGTGCGCTCGCCGCCCTCGCCGGCCAGCGCGCCGTCGCCGAGCGCGAACCAGGCGCGGCCGGCGCGGTCGAAGACGATCTCAGTGACATAAGCGTCGAGGTTCATGGGGCGTCGAACTTCATGGGCGGCGTCTTGGCGCTTTACGAATGCGGGGGCTTATGGTTCTAGTCGGCGAAACGTGCGGGCGCGCGTCTTTTTGCGCGCCCAAGGGAGAGATGCATGGCCGTAAAGCTCGGGGGCAAGAAGGGCGAGAAGTACAATCTCGGCCAGAACGCCGATATCAACGTCACGCCCTTCGTGGACGTGATGCTGGTGCTCTTGATCATCTTCATGGTCTCGATCCCGCTGGCGACCACCGCGATCAAGATCGACCTGCCGCCGGCGATCAACACGCCGGACAACCACGTCAAGCCGACCTATCTCTCCATCCAGCAGGACGGCCACGTCATCCTGGTCGACCAGGGCGTCAACGGCCCGACCAGCCTGGCCTCGCTCGACTACGACCTGCAGAAGGCCTTGCAGAAGCCCAATCCCAAGGGCGAGGTCATCCTGATCCGGGCCGACCGGCTGGTGAAGTACAAGGACTTCATGGCCGTGGTGAACCAGCTGCAGACCGACGGCTACTACAAGGTCGCGCTGATCAACGAAAACCTCGGCGTAACCTAGGCGGCGCAGGCTTCGAAGCCGGCCCTCAGCTTCGCCTCGTCCAGATTGCGGCCGATGAAGACCATGCGGCTGGTGCGCGTCTCG